>CANAUU010000027.1 GCA_947364965.1 uncultured Candidatus Saccharibacteria bacterium
CGACTTTGCGCATAATGCGCAGTAGCGAAGAGGTAGAGATTGAGCAGGGGAAGAAAGCTAAAAAGTTGAATATTAAGAATGTTCGTGTCTTTAACCCTAAAACAGATCAATTCGAAAATCCTACTGGCATAGACACTACGTTAAGTGCCTTATTTGAAACTCAATTTGTTTGGGCTAACATCAATATTGAAGATATTGCTGATGTGTCAAAGACAAAGATCTGTGGCAGAATCATAAATCGAGTCATCAATAATAGCAGTGAAAGTTGGAATAAGTTTGCTACAGCCCACAAAGAGGCGTTTAAAGATATTCAAGATCAATTACAACCCATTGAAGCAATGCTAAAAGAAAAGATGAGCAAGCAATACGGTGAAACGGAGATTAAGTTTAATTTCTCGTTGCCAGAGCTTGCAGAATTTCTTAAATTTGGCACGATAAATTTATCTGATAACGGGATTCAGACAACTAGCTCAGAAAAAGGGACTGGTATGCAGAGGGCACTGGCACTAGCCATCATTCAAGTATATGCAGAGTTGGAATCAAAAGTCAGCGACGATCTGGCGAAGCCGCTGATATTCTTCCTTGATGAACCAGAAACTTTTTTACACCCAAAAGCACAAGCTCGGTTACTTCAAGCTCTTGACAAGCTCTCGGAAAAGTCGCAAACTTTTATATCAACCCACTCTCCATACATGCTCAGAAGTTTTGAGGCACAACATCATGCCTTATATATTTTTACAAAAGAAAGTGGCACTAATTGCGCAACTGCCGGAGAAGCTTTGAATCTGTTTGGAGATCTTAGCCCTACATGGGGAGAAATTAATTACAAGGCATTCGATATGACAACTCCCGAGTTTCATGACGAGCTTTATGGTTTTATTCAGGAACAGGCGATCAAAGAGGATGAGGAGTATTATATGCCAAAGGAATTCGATAAGTATCTTCTTGCAAAAAATCCTAACCTTACAATAGATAAAAACTACAAACATCTAAAATCGGACAATACTCTTTCTGAATACAATACGACAATTGCAACATATATTAGGAACGTGATTCATCATCCAGAGAATCCACATAACGAACGTCCGACACCAGATGACTTTAAAGTTTCAGTCTCAGAATTATTAAAGATATTACGAGACGCCAGTAAGTAATTCTATCCTATCAGTCAAATCCAAACCCCTCACCCGAAGTGGTCTGTTTTATTCATGTAGTTCGAGTATCGTGATGCCATGTAATATATCGTCCAACAAATCCAAATTAAAACCGAATATGAATTATCGGCCAGCATCGACGAGAAAACAGCAATGGAAAATGTTCTGAATAATGAATGCGAAGTGAAATAAAAATATTTTTAACACACAAAAAGAGTCGCTTGCTTTGGAATAGCTGCGACTCTTTTTGTGCGAAACTCGTGCGGATAGTGTCTACGGCCTTGCGTTCATATGTGGAATATGGCGATAAAACGATTTTTGCCACCTGCTTTGTGGGGAAATGGTAAGTAACTAGAATACGTTCTCTTATTTTAAGCAAGTGATCTGCATAAAAACTATTCCTTCGAATCCGATAAATAAGTTTTTACAAAATTCTCCAACGCTCGCCCATAAACTTTGTTATAATGGTGACATGTGGCTCGAAAAACGTCCAGTCTCGGGCACCATAGATTGACAAAACTAAAAAATCATTATATTAAATCACGAAAAAGTCACGGAGAAGACTAGATGGATGACGGTTTGACAGAAGATGAAGTAATCCAAGGCACGGCGACTTACCTACTCGGCAAGGGCAAAACCACCAAGACCGAAATCCGCAAAATTGCTCGGGCCTCGCGCAAGGAACACGGGGTAGATTTGTGCGTGTATAAAGGTACGCCAGAGGGGCGCGGCAATCTCTATTTCGTCGAAGCAAAAGGGAACCTCAAAGTGGCCAAAGATAACCTACGCGAGGCAAAGAAGTCCAATTTCCTGACCGAGTTCCGCTGGGGTATTTCGCAAATCATCTTACGCATCGATTACGCCTCCAACAAGAACAACAGAATCTACGGTATTGCCATTCCGAAGACCGAACTTCCAAGGTGCCTCCGTCTCATACGCGATAACTGGGCGCTGAAAACCTTAGGTATCCGTTTGTTCTGTGCTTATCGCGATGATAACGGTGAATTATTCGCCCAAGAACTTACGCCCTCCAAAATCTACACAGAAGTCAAAGGGAAGTAGGTTGGCCCTAAAACCTCAAAAAACTTCCCATACATCTGTCGATGTGGCACCAAATCTTCCGCTCCCCGCGAAACCATTTCGTAAAATTCAGCGATAGGCACATATTTCAGCGCCGAGATCTCCTCTTCCTGAAACTTCATCTCGTCCAGTTCGGCATTCGTCCGCAAGATATACATATCATTAAACGAGTTATTAATAAAATCCACAGCCGGTCGCGCACTACTCTTGAAGCTCTCTATAAACTCTAAATCCGAGCCTTTTACGCGAAGCCCCAGTTCTTCTCCGAGTTCCCGAACCGCAGTCTCCAGAGAGCTCTCCCCCGCTGCGATATGCCCTCCGCAGGATAAATCCCACATATCTGGATAGCTGTCCTTCGTTTTGCATCGCTTTTGAAGCAGAACCTTATCGCCGTTCACCACAAAAATATCTACTGACCGATGCCAATCGCCGTCCCGATGAACCGCCTGGCGCAATTTTACTTTGCCGGTCTTCTCCCCGTTTTCGTCTAAAACGTCAAAATACTCTGGGGGGGGGGGTAGTTTTAGCCACCATTACACCCGCGTTGCCATTATCTATAAGATTTTCATTCATCATGACCTTTATTATACTGCCACTTGCTAATTTTCGTCAAAAATCCCTTGCCTCCATCTCGCCCGTGTGCTATAATAACCACATACGCGGGCGTAGCTCAGTTGTTTAGAGCGCTTCCTTGCCAAGGAAGAGGTCGAGAGTTAGAGTCTCTTCGCCCGCACCACAATTTTTGATTTTCGACGTGCGAAAGCACATTTTTTGTTATAATAATTTCAAGATAATTACCATAAGGACTTACTATGAATGAAATATCTCAAAGCGCCAGCAAGAACGCCATACCTCAAAGCATTACACCTAGCGACCGTCCTACCGCCCAAAACATCGCGACGCAGCCCTTCCAGAGGGAAGAGCTCACCCTCAAAAGCAACTATGATGGGCTTAACCTCGGCGTCAGTCTCCGTGTCCCGAATACCCCTAAAGGCATCATCCAACTTGTTCACGGTATGGCTGAACACCGCGAGCGCTACCATGATTTTATGGATTTTCTTGCCAGGCATGGTTATACCGTAATCATCCATGACCATCGCGGGCACGGCGCCAGCGTTGCCTCGAAAGACGACTACGGCTACTTCGGTCCCTACAGCCAAAGCCATCACGGCTATGATGTCTCTAACCCGGACCACAGCAGTGACCCTGCCGCCGGCATCATTTCTGACGTTCACCAAATCACCGATTATATCAAACAACGCTTCCCGGGTCTTCCGCTCACCCTCTTCGGTCACAGCATGGGCTCTCTCGTCGTTCGCTGTTATATGCAGCAATACGACCAAGATATCAATCGCCTCATTGTCTGTGGCTCACCTAGCAAAAACATCGGTGCCGGTCCCGCCATTACCATTGCTAAACTTATGAAACTCTTCCGCGGAGAGCGTCATCGCAGCAAACTCATCAATCACCTTGCTTTTGGCGGCTATAATAAACTTTCCGCGAAGCTCGCCAAATCGAATAATAACCTTGATGCCACCTACGATTCTGGTCCCAATGCTTGGGTAGTTAGCGACCCGGCCGTGGTCGCCGCCTATGACGCTGATGAACGCGACGGCTTCACCTTCACGTTGAATGGCTTCATCGTCCTTTTCAGCCTGATGAAACGTGCTTATAACCCAAAAGGTTGGCAGATGAAAAATCCTGCCGCACCAATCCTCTTCATCGCTGGCGCTGACGACCCTTGTATTATCAGCCATAAGGATTTCGCAAAGGCAGTCGATTTTATGCGCGCCCGCGGCTACACCGACGTCACGAGCAAACTCTACCCCAAAATGCGCCACGAAATCCTCAACGAACGCGGCAAACTTGAAGTCTGGACTGATATTTTGAGCTGGATTGAAACCCACTAAACCCAAGGCCGAACCCTCACTGGACAAAACCAACCTCTATCGCTATAATGAAACCATGGCTAATTTTTACAACCAGACGACCAAGGAGGTACTGGGCGAGTTTACAGTCAACCCTGAAACTGGGCTCAGCGACAAAGAAGTTCAAAAACGCCAACAAACTTATGGCAAAAACGTTCTCAAAGTAGCAGAAACGCCACTTTGGCGCAAACTGATTGAGCCGTTTGTTGATATTTTTATGATTATTCTCGTGGTAGCGCTCGTGCTTTCCGCTATTCAGCAGAACTGGATTGAAGCCATCACCATCGGCGTGATTATTGCCGTTGACGCTATCATATATTATATACAACGTTTCTCAACCGAAAAAATTCTTAAATCCCTCAAGAACAGCACTATCCAAACCATCACAGTCCTGCGTGACGGGGAAGAACAAGCTCTCGAATCCACTGAGCTCGTCCCTGGCGACATCGTGATTTTGCGCGAAGGCGATCGTATCCCCGCTGACGGTCGCATCGTTAGCGAATCCGGTCTGCTCTCGAACGAATCCATGCTTACGGGTGAGTCCGAGGCTATCGCTAAGGACGCCAAGGCCATTTCTGACGCCAAAAAGGTCTACGAACAGCGCAATATGGTCTTCGCGGGTTCCTTCGTGATTACCGGCGCCGGCAAATTCGTTGTCACTGCTACTGGTAATAATACCGAATATGGCCGCATCGCTTCTCTTGCTTCATCGCTCGGCGAAGAAAGCCCTATTCAAACCAAAATGAACAAGCTCGTCGCTCAGATTGCGGCAATTGTTGTCGTTCTGGCTATCGTAATCCTGATTATTCAACTAGTTGACGGTATCGGCATCCTCGACGCGCTGGAATTCACCCTCGCCATGATCGTCTCTGCCGTTCCTGAAGGCTTGCCCATCGCAATTTCCATTATCCTCGCCCTCTGCGCAAAGCGTATGGCCAAGAAAAACGCCCTCATCAAGGAGCTCCAGGCTATTGAGTCGATCGGCATCGTCACGACGATTGCCAGCGACAAAACAGGTACCCTGACCGAGAATCGTCTTGAGCTCAAAGAAATCTGGACCACGAAACCAAAGCGCGAGTTTCTCGACAGCCTCGCTCGTACCGCCCTGCTTGAATCGGTCTTCATGGGCACTGATGGCGGCGTTGGCGTGATGGACCCGCTCGACGCCAGTATTCTTGATTATCTACAAAAGGAAAACTTCAAAATTACCAAACTCGAATCTTTGAAGCTCTATGCTTTCGACCAGAGCATTAAACTTTCCGGCAATCTCTATCGTGATGGCAAGAAACTTCTCCTTCGAGTCAAGGGTGCTCCGGAAACCATCCTCTCTCGCTGCGACCTCGGTCAGAAAGAGCGCGACGCTGCCGATGCTAAGCTCATCGAACTTGCCAATAAGGGCTACAAAGTTATCGCTATTGCCTGCGCCGAAACCGACCGTGAGATTAATGAGCTTGGCCGTCTCGATAAACACAGTGTTTTTAAGTTTGAGGGTCTTATTGCGGTCGCCGATGCCTTGCGTAAGGAGGCTCCTGCCGCCATTCGCCAAGCCGCCCGCATGGGCGTAAAAACCAAAATGGTCACTGGCGATCACGCCGGTACTGCCTACGCTATCGGTTGCGAACTCGGCCTCGCTGACGATTTTTCGCAAGTTCTTGACTGTTCGAAACTTGGCAATATTAGCGATGACGACCTTGCTGACGCCGTGAAAAACATTACCATCTTCGCCCGCGTCACCCCAGAGGACAAATACCGTGTCCTCTCCGCTATTAAGACCACCGAAATTTGTGCTATGACTGGCGATGGCGTCAATGACGTCCCTGCCCTCGTCGGCGCGCACGTTGGCATTGCGATGGGTGACAGCCCATCTATCGTTCAAGACGCTGGCGACATTGTCCTTCTCGATAACAACTTCAAAAACATCTCCGAGGCCATCAAGGAAAGTCGCACCGTCCTTGCCAACATTCGTCGTATGCTTGGCTACCTCTTAGCCACCAACGCCGGCGAAGCCCTGACCATGCTCGGCGCCCTTCTCTTCTCGGGTAGTCAGCTCCTTACTCCTATTCAAATTCTCTGGATTAACCTCGTCACCGACTCTCTCATGGTGATCCCAATTGGTCTGGAACCGCCCGAGCAAAAAGTTCTCCGTCAAAAACCAGAGCCGAAGGATGCGCCCATTCTCTCTGGCAAAATGTTTGGTCGCATGGCGCTTATCGCCTTCACGATGGCTGCTGGCACTCTCTCGACTTATTACATTACTAAAGCTGCTCTTGGCGATCCAGCTCAAGCTAACACCCTTGCCTTCACTGCTCTAGTAGTTATGCAATGGGCTAGTGCCTTCTCTGCCCGTGGCACCTACGAATCCGCCCTTAAGCGCCTCAAAATCAAACATCGCAGTTTCCATCTTGCCATGCTTGCCGCCATTATACTCCAGGTGCTCGCCCTCTTTGGCCCGCTCATGGCCATCGTGAACACCGTCTCCGTTCCGCTTCTCGCCCTCGCCATCACCGTCCTCACCGCCTTCTTTATTCCTCTAGGCATTTTCGAAGGCTATAAGTTCCTCACCCAGCGAAAATAACATATGACACTCCGCGCTAGTCCTCGTCTCTCGGGTCGAGGACTTTTCGCGCTACGATTCTGGACTATAGAGCTAGACACTAAATAAGTCAGGAATGCCGAACGCCATGATCCCAAACCAGCATGATATTAGATCCAAGCCCTCAATTCGCCCCTGTCAAAATCTGTGGAAAACTTCACCCAACTTCTCGCAAAATTAACCACATTCAATATTGACACCCCATATCTAGTGTCTTAAAATAGTTATAAGACGCTATATATAGCGTCAGGGAAATAAAATAAACACCGATTCATTGAAATCAACTAGGAGGTAATATTTTTTATGTTCAAAAAAATCGTCAAGCGTGATGGCAAAATCGTCACTTTCGAGCCAGAAAAAATCACTGAAGCAATCGCAAAAGCCGGTCTTGTCACCGAGGAGTTTAAGTATGACCGCGCGAAACAAATCACTGACAAAGTCTTGAAGCGTGCCGAGGAGACCATCAAGCAGCGCACCCCGAATGTCGAACAGATTCAGGATATCGTCGAACAAGTTTTGATGGAATCTGCCTTCAAGCGCACTGCGAAGGAATACATTGCCTATCGCCAAGAGCGCAACCGCACCCGCGAAGCCAAGAGCAACCTCATGAGTATCTACCGCACTATTGCCGTTGCCGATGCCTCCGAAGACTCCGATGTCAAACGTGGCAACGCTAACGTCGATGGCAACTCCGCCATGGGTAAAATGCTCCAGTTCGGCGCCGAAGGTTCAAAAGTCTTTGCCAAGACCATTCTAATGCGCCCAGAATTTGCCGCTGCTCACGACAATGGCGAAATTCATATTCACGACCTTGACTTTTATGCTACCGGCACTCTGACTTGCTGCCAGACTGACCCATTCCGCCTCTTTGAAAACGGCGGGTTCAATACCGGTCATGGCCACCTCCGCACCCCGAATTCCATCGCCAGCTATGGCGCCCTCGCCGCTATCATTCTCCAGGCTAACCAGAACGAACAGCACGGTGGGCAATCTATCCCGAACTTCGACTATGCGATGGCTCCAGGTGTTGACAAGAGCTTCCGCAAAGCCTTGAAGCGTAATCTCGAGCGCTATAACGATTTTGCCGACAAAGAGCTCAAAATCGAGATTCCTGATGATCTTGTTTATGGTGACGAAGAACGCGCCAAGCAGCTTGGCATTCCCGAAAAAGTTATTAAGAGTGCGAATGAAGACGTCGAGAAGCAAACTTTCCAGGCCATGGAAGGCTTCATCCATAACCTCAATACCATGCACTCTCGCGCCGGTGCCCAGGTTCCGTTCACTTCTATTAACTTTGGCACTGACACTACCGCTTCTGGTCGTCTAGTTTCGAAAGCGCTTCTTGATGCTACCGAAGCCGGTCTCGGTCATGGCGAAACTCCGATTTTCCCGATTTCTATCTTCAAGGTCAAAGAGGGTGTCAACTATAATCCTGAAGATCCGAACTATGATCTTTTCAAACGCAGCATGGAAGTTTCCGCCAAGCGCCTTTTCCCGAACTTCGTCTTCATCGACGCTCCGTTCAATCTCAAAAACTACGTTCCCGGCGACTATCGCACCGAAATCGCGACTATGGGCTGCCGTACTCGCGTCTATAGCAGTATTTTCCCCGAATCCGACGGTATTACGACCGGTCGCGGCAACCTTTCCTTCACGACCGTGAACCTTGTCCGTCTCGGCATCAAACACGGCACCATTCTTGGCGAACGCAAAGAAGCCGACTGGTCTGGTTTCTATAGAGAGCTTGACGAAAAAATGGATCTCGTCGCCGATGAATTGCTTGAACGCTATGAATTCCAGGCCAACCAGCACGTCCGCAACTTCCCATTTCTCATGGGTCAAGGCAACTGGTTTGGTAGTGAGAAACTTGGGCCGAACGATACTCTCCGCGATGTTATCAAGCACGGTACTTTGAGTATTGGCTTCATCGGCCTCGCCGAATGTCTCGTCGCTATGACTGGCAAGCATCATGGTGAGGACGAAGAATCGCGCGAGCTTGGGCTCGACATCATTACTCATATGCGTGAGCGTTGTGATATGCATGCCAAAAAATACCGCTTAAACTTCTCGCTCCTCGCCACTCCGGCTGAAGGTATCGCTGGCCGCTTCACGAAAATCGACCGCAAAGAATACGGCAACATTGAAGGTGTCACTAATCGCGACTACTACACCAACTCCTTCCATGTCCCCGTTTACTATCCAATTTCTGCCTTCGAGAAAATCGAAATCGAAGCTCCATATCACGCACTTTGCAATGCTGGGCACATCACCTACATTGAGCTTGACGGCGACCCAACCCAGAACATCGAAGCCTTCGAGGCTGTCATCCGTAAGATGAAAGAATCTGGCATCGGCTATGGCTCTGTCAACCACCCCGTCGATCGTGACCCAGTTTGTGGCTTCTCTGGTATCATCTCTGGTCATCGCTGCCCGGCCTGTGGACGCGAAGAAGATGAAGGCGACGTTCCGTTCGAACGCCTCCGCCGTATCACTGGCTATCTCGTCGGTAGCCTCGAACGCTGGAATGATGGCAAGAAAGCCGAGGAACACGACCGCGTCAAGCACAACGTCGGTTTCAAATCCGCCAAGGTCTGTGCTTGTGAAGTCGAGAACGAGGCTAGCAAATGCTCCGTTGAGGGCAACGCCTGTGATTGCGGCTGCGACGAACACAACTCATCCGCCCCTGACAATGAATCGCACAATTCAGCTACAGTCGCCAGTAATATCAACGGTGTCTATAGCGTCGAAGAGAAAGCTGCCCGCGAAGCCGCTAAAGCCGAGCAAGAGTCGATGACAGGAAAGATGTAATGCAAATCCGTCTCTCCGGACCGCTAGAACATGACAATATCGTAAACGGGTATGGCCTGCGTGCAGTTCTCTGGACGCAGGGCTGCCCTAACCATTGCCCCGGTTGCCAAAACCCCGAAACTTGGGATTTTAACGGCGGTATGCTGGTTGATATCGAAGAGATTAAGGAGCGTCTCCGCGAGTTCCCCGGTCAATCCGGTATCACCTTTTGTGGAGGCGAGCCTTTCGTCCAGTCCGTCGCCTGCAAGGAAATCGCCGATTGGTGCCGCAGCGAACTCGGTTGGAATGTTTGGTCATTCTCGGGTTTTACCTATGAAAAAATCTTCGAAATGGGAGAAGAACAAGTAGCATTCCTCAAATCTCTCGACGCCCTCATCGATGGGCCATTCATCCTCGCCGAGCGCGACCTCACTATCAAATTCCGTGGTTCACGCAATCAGCGCCTACTTCATCTTCAATATGGCACCGGCGAAATTCTCAAGATTGAATAATCATCGTAAATTCAAATTGTTGCGAAAAACACAACGTTGTAGAAATTACAACAATATATCAAAACTAACCCTAAGGAAAAGTCTATGAAAAACCTCAGTATCATCGCCTGTATCAGTCAAGATTTTGGGCTTGGCCTCGACAATCAATTGCTTTGGCAAATCAAGCCAGATATGCGCTTCTTCCGACAGACCACTGAAGGTCATCCAGTAGTTATGGGCAGCAAGACCTTCCGAAGCATTGGTCGCCCGCTTCCGCATCGCGAGAATATCATCCTTTCCCGCCAAGAAATTGACAGCCCAGATATTAAAGTTTTTCATGACCAGTCCGCGCTGGACGCTTATCTGGAAACTCTAGACGGCGAGAAGTTCATCATCGGCGGCGCTAGCCTCTACAATGCCTATATCGACCTCGCTGATAAACTCTATCTCACAGAAGTTGCTGCCAGTAAACCCGCCGATACTTATTTCCCGACTTTCGATAAGTCGAAATATCATCGCAAAATTCTCCAGTCTGATACCTACGAAGGTATAACCTTTGAGATTATCGAGTATACTCGAAAAGAGTCCAACTTATGACGGAGGAAGAACGGCAAAAAGTAATCCTCGAGCTTGCTGAAGCGCTTGAAGTCGCCAAAATTCAGAAAGGTCTCAAATGAATCCCGGTAAAACCCTGACTTACTTAGATTACGCTGCGACTGCTCCGCTGCTCCCAGTTGTGCGCGAGAAAATGCTGGAGATTATGAATTTTGAGCTCGGGAACGCCTCGTCGCTTCAGATCGGAAGA
>CANAUU010000028.1 GCA_947364965.1 uncultured Candidatus Saccharibacteria bacterium
CTCCAGTCAAAGCGTTTGAAACCGCGAAAAAGACCCCGAACTTGAAGGTCAAAACCGTCAAACCGGCCTCTGGTAAAACTGTTAAGGAAAAGAAAGCCGAGAAAAAGGCTGCTGCGAAGAACGCAGAAACTAAAAAAACGACTACCAAAATCACTAAAAAGTCTAAATAAAAGGGAAGGTATATGGCTAGTAACCGGCACTTGGGCAGAATTATTGTTTTACAAAGTTTGTACGAATATGAGTTTCGGGCTAAGGCTGGTGACCCCACGGCAGACATTGATGTGATTGTCGCCAAGGATATTGAACCCTACTCGAAGGCGCTCGGTGATACCGAGTTTGTCTACAGTTTGGCGCGCAGTGTTTCCGAGAAATTCGATGAGCTTGACCAGCAACTCCAGCCGATGGCACCGGAGTGGCCACTCAGTACGATCGCTGCGATTGACCGCAATGTTCTGCGCATGGGGCTCTATGAACTGCAGGCTTCCGCCGATACAGTGCCGCCGAAGGTCGCTATCAATGAAGCCGTCGAGCTAGCCAAGGCTTTTGGTTCCGAAAATTCGTCCAAATTTGTCAACGGTGTCTTGGGCACAGCTTATCGCCAAATCTACGGCGATAATACGCAGCCGTCTAAACCGGCTCATGCCGAGCAATCAACCACCCCGGAAACCTCCGAGATGCCACAAACTTCGAAGGAGCAACATGACGAAGAAAAAACAACGGGGGGTGAAGCGTAGCGCTAAACGTCTTGATAACGCGCTTGGTGATGCGCTGGGTGCGAAATCGATTCAGTCGATGCGGCGCCCCCAGCACCCTCGAAAGGCGTCAGGTCCTAACTCTGACCGCGCCAGGCGTTCCGGTCGCCCGAATCAGCCGCATTTAGCGAAGAAATCAGCGCCGAATACGCAGTCGACGGGTCATTCCAATGCGCTAGCTTCCGCCTCGCAGCCGGGCAATAAACGCCCGAAAGTACCCGAGGCTCTACCGCTCAAATCCGAGAAAATGTCGGCAGTTTCACGCTTGACCGCGCGGGTATTCAAGAAGCCCGCTATTCAAGAAGTCGTGCGCGAGCCGACCGCTGGTGGTATTGTCTTTCGCATGAGTAAGGACCAGAAAGACATCGAAATTCTGCTCATCCAGGATTCGAAAGGTCGCTGGACCATCCCGAAGGGGCATATCGAGCCCGGCGAGAACGCCAAACAGACCGCCATTCGCGAAATCGGCGAGGAATCCGGTCTCTATCATATCGAGGTCTTGATGTGGCTCGGCAAAATCCACTTTCAATACCGCCGCATCGACAAACTCGTTCTCATGACGACCCAGATTTATCTCGTGCGTTCGCTCGACGCCCATGAAACCCCGACCAAAGAACAATGGATGAAGGGAATTAAGTGGTTCCGGTTCAACGACGCGCTTGATGCGATTGAGTATGAAGATATCGAAAAACTAATGCTTCTTGCGAAGAACAAAATCCGCCAGGGGCTCTAAAGGAGGTGGAATGAACACTGAAGAATATCAAAAATTTGCGCGCGAGCAGCTCGGCTTCGAGTTTAACGATATCATGCTGCTCGTGACCGCGCTCACGCACCGCAGCTATGTCAACGAACATCGCGAAAGCGTTAAGGAGCACAACGAACGCCTTGAATTTCTCGGCGACGCTGTGCTGGAGCTGGTGTCTTCTGACTTTTTGTATCGTAATTACGACGAGCCAGAAGGCATCATGACTGCTTGGCGCTCCGCCCTAGTTCGCACCGAAAGTATCGGCGCTGCCGGCGAAGAGCTCGGCTATGGTCCACTCGTCCGCCTCTCGAAGGGTGAAAAGCACGGCTCCGACCGCGCCCATGCCGTTATCCTCGCTGACTGTTTCGAGGCGGTTATCGGCGCGATTTACCTCGACCAGGGCTACGAAACCGCTCGCGATTTCATCGCCAAGCACATCCTCGTCAAGCTCGACAAAATCCTCGAAGACGGCAGCTGGCGCGACCCGAAATCCTATCTCCAGGAACTCGCCCAGCATAATGACGGCGCTACCCCTTCCTATAAAGTTCTCGACGAAGATGGCCCCGATCATAATAAGACCTTCACCATTGGCGTCTATGTCGGCAAACAGCTCAAAGCTACCGGCACCGGTCACTCCAAGCAGGAGGCTGAGGGCGCTGCTGCTGCCGAAGCAGTCAAAGAATATCTCAAAAATATGCCCAAATCCAAACCTAAAGCGGTCAAAAAGGCATAAAAGTATTGACTTTCGTAGCAAAGTGTGCTATAATGAAAGTATAACCTCGAAAGAGGGGCTTGCTTGCTATGCATTGTTATGATGACATCGCTGCCATCATTACCATCATTGCCACCGTCGCCATTATTACTATCATTGCCAACGCTGTCATCGTTGTCATCGTTGCGCCATTGCGGCGCCCCTTTACTTTTCTCGGAACCTTTGCTATAATTGCCATATCATTAAATTAAGGAGTAAAAATGCTCGCGATTCGTATGCAACGTAATGGCCGCGCACATCTTCCGATGTACCGGATAGTCGTCCAAGAATCCCAGCGCCACCCTCTCTCGGGTCGTGTTGTGGCTGAGGTCGGCAACTATAACCCGAACACTAAAAAGGTGGTCCTTGATAAGGAAAAAGTTGAGTTTTACCTTAAGAACGGCGCTCAACCTTCTTCTCGCGTCGCTCGTGTCTTGACTGGTGAAGGCATCAAGCTTCCAGATTGGTATAAAGCCCCAACCCAGAAGCATGCCAAAGCCAAGCACGCCGACAAGCTGCGCAAAAACCAGCCTAAAGAGGAGCCCGTCGCCGAAGGCGCCGAGGCTACCGAAGCTCCAGCTGAAGCCTAATTCCAAAAAGTCACCCTCTGGAGGGTGACTTTTTGCTAGACATCCTGTACTATGCCGCTCCTCGCTATGCCCCCGAAACTGCGCCGCTTCGAAGGCCGGGTCTTTTCGAAGCCGTACCTCGTTCTGAGAACACGACCAGTAAAAACGCCCCGACATGAATCGTCGGAGCGTTTTTGTATGGATGCGGATGGAGTAAACGACTTTTGGGCGGTTGAAGTTTCGAAGCCTACTCAGATAGCCAAAGCCTTGAGTACAGCAACCAATAACGCGATGATAACGATGGCACCGATAAAAATTGCCATGCCGACAACCAAAAGTTTGTCGACCCCTCTATCGGGTGTTTTTTCGTTCTCAATCACATCCGGTGCCGTCTGGGTTTCGCTTGTGGATTGCGACTCATCAGCGGCTTCCGGATCGTCTACCGTAAAGCCGTAGCTGGGCTCGGAAGTGTCGGATTTCACATCATCTTCCGGAGCGTCGGCGCGAGAACTTCCGTCGGCAGTTCCAGAGCTCGGCGTTAAACCGTCAGGAGCCAAGGGAGCATCGCCAGGAGCCGCAGAACCATCCGATACAACAGGAGGCATCGCAGAGGAATTACCCCCGGAGGAACCGCCATAAATCTGTTGTTCGGTGCGTTCCCAGAACTGATTTTGCTGGTCGTCGAGGAAATCCCCGACCTTCTCTTGCGCGTTCTGGACGGCATCCTTGCCCTTGTCGAGCAGCTCCGAACCCTTGTCCTTTGCTGACTCGACCCAACCCGGTCCGTTTTCCTTCACCGCGTCAACAGCGTCGGAAGTCGTGTCCTTCACGGTTTGCCACCAGCCCGGCGCCTTTTCTTTGACGCCCCGATAAAGGCTCGATCCAGCCGATTTGACGTCTTCCCAGAGAGAGCTCTCCTCGGAAGAATCATCCTCGGCCGCCATCGCCGTCGGCGACATTGCTATTACGCACGCAAAAACCACCAACGTCATCCATACAGTTTTGCTAAAGAGCTTCATACGAATCCCTCCATTCGATAGATTTCACTAGCATTATACATCAAACAACACAATTTGTCAATATAGCGTAAACATTTTCCTCAAAAGCACTTACTAAAACCACCTGTTGTATTTTTACCGCTTGTGTTATAATAAGAAATGTAAGCGGAAAGTTGTGTTTACACTACTTTTCGAACCGACGCAATTATTTCTAGTTCGGAGAACTATGATATAATTGATAGCATATACAAAAATAAACTGGAGACCTTATGTCAACCATTGACCAACAATTTGTAGAATACATCGTAAAAACCCTCGTAAACAATCCCGAAAAGGTCGTTGTCGAACGCGAAATCGACGAACGCGGTGTGCTTTTGAGCCTCAGCGTCGATCCTGAAGATGTCGGGCGCGTCATCGGCAAACGCGGTGCTACCGCCCAGTCTATTCGTACGCTCCTCCGTGTCCTCGGCACCAAGAATGGCGCCCGCTATAACCTCAAAGTCGTCAACACCGATGAAGAGGAAGGTATGCCTCGCCAGAGCCGTCGCAATGACCTCGATGACGCTGCCGTCGAAACCATGGCCGACGTCGCTGCTGAAACCGCCGAAGCTGCCAACGATGTCGCTGAAGAAGATGGCGAACTCGCCGAGAAAACTCGCGCCGAGCTGGCCGACCTCGACGACCTCGATATCTAATCCCGCACAGTTTCGAAAATCCTAGAGAACAGAGAAATAGCCCCCGGAGTGGGGCTATTTTGCTTTTCGACCATCTTAACCTTCCAATTAAGCATGACCGTTCATATTTCCAGAGCTAAGGCTGCTCATATTTCCTAGCCTAAAATCATTCATATTTCTGGGGCTTTTCTCCGTCCAATCCTGCTTAAACTTGCCGAAATTATGAAATAACCTCAGCTACATATTGACTTTTCAAGAAAAGTATGCTACAATAGAAGGAGAGAGTAGGGAGAAAAACCGAAATCGAACCTTTAGAAGTTGAAGTACTTGCCCCATTGATCGCTCTCGCCTAGCCGCCGTCATACCTATGCCCACTAAATCTGTTGTGAAATTTCACCAAAAAGGAGAGTATTTGCTATGAAAAAGTTCTGGAGCACTGCTAAACACGTAATGTGGTATCTCAGCGCCGCTGCTACGCCGTTCTATATGATCGGCGGTTTTGCGAATGTCGTAATCCCTCAGCTCTGCAAAGGCTTCGAGAATCCTTGGATGCTCATTGGCTGGGTTGTTCGAGCCTATAGCCTGATCGCCTGGCCTTGGCTCTTGGGAGCGGCCTGGCGGCTTGTTGTCCGTAACCCTGATGAATCCTACGAATGTCCGATGTCTCTGGGGGGCGCATCTATAGAGGTCCCTCGGGCGGTATTCTGATACTGGCGCTCGCGCTGTTTGCGCTGGCGTTCCAGAGCTTTCCGGCGCAAATGCTCGATGCTTTTGAGGTGGTCTTCGAGATCAGCGTATGCGTTGTTGCTCTCTGTGCTGTGCCCTTGCTCTGCATGTCGCTACTGAGCCCGTGGGGCACCGGCGAGGATGATTCTAACGACGACGCTGATGATGACGCTTCTCACGGCCGGCATAGCGACACCCTCTAAAACGGCACCCCTAGGCGTCTAGCTACTTCAACTTCATTAACTTCGCGAAGGGCGCTTCCGTTCGGAGGCGCCCTTAACCTATGTCGAAATTTCCGTAATTATCCTGCCACTTCTTGTCCCGATCCCCAATCTAATTCTCGCCCCGACCTCTAGACTAAGCCATCATAACATCCGTTAACATTGTAAAATTAACAACAAAACAGAGATAAAAATACTAAAAATAACGTTGTAAGAATTACAACATAGTTTTCCACCGAAAAAACAGATACCAAACGCGAAATGTTGTAAAAAATACATAAAACTAGTGCCAGAAAACCCAGAAATCTGCTTGTAAAAATCACAAGCATCATATATAATAAAAACAGTTCTTACAAAGAACATAAGGCTAACTGCGAGGCCGACGTTTAAGTTGAGAGCTTATATGTTCAAAAAGCCACCCCGGCGAGTTGAGAGAAGGGTGGTTTTTTGGTGAAAGTCGTACGAGTCGTGCCGTTCTGCGGCTGCTTTTGAGAGGATCCGGAGCCAACGGGCGAGGAAGAGCGCGGCAGCCCCGTAACGACGGGCGCTGCCGACGCGCCTCAAGAAAGCAGCTACGGGGCGGCACACTTAGCAAAAGTTTTACCAAAATCCCTCTTGAAAACCTCGACTTTTCCTGTATAATGTAGTATCAAGAAGTAGTGTGCGGTGTTTTTCACGATGGCTCGACCGAGACGGGCCAAGTGGGGATAATCTCGAGATGGCGACTCGGGCGTCTAAACATCGCAGTAATCTTCGGCGCTACACGAACTGCAGGAGCCGAGCGGAGATAAGCTTGCTTAATCTCCCTAGGCGACGCCAGCTCAGACTCGCTCGGCGAGAGATTATCAACACTAAATAGAGAGGGAATAAGTGAGTAAAACATCAAAGAATGGTGCCCGCGTATTTTTCACCGAGGGTGACCAAGCGCTTCCAATTCCGGATCTGATCGCACACCAGAAGGATAGCTGGAACGATTTTGTGCAATCTGGTCTTAGGGAAGTCTTCAATGAGTTGAACCCAATCGACGACTACAACGGCAATAAGTTGTCGCTTCGGTTCAAAGATTACTATTTTAAGGATCCAGTCGAGGACGAAAAAACTGCGAAGTATAATCTTTCGACCTACGCGGCTCCGCTTCATGTTCAGGTCGAGCTGACTAACAAAGTGACCGGCGAAATCAAAGAGCAGGACATCTACTTCGGTGATTACCCCTGGATGACCGACCGCGCCACCTTCATCATCAACGGCACTGAGCGTGTCGTCGTTTCGCAACTCGTCCGTTCCGCGGGCGTTTTCTTTACCGCTGAAGAAGTCAACGGCAAGCGTTATTACGGTGCGAAGGTGATCCCAGGTCGCGGCGCTTGGCTCGAGTTCGAGACCACTACTGGCGGCTGCATCAACGTCAAAATCGACCGTCGTCGTAAAATCCCAGTCACGACTTTCCTGCGTGCGCTTGGGGTAGCTGACGACGCTAAAATCCGCGAAACTTTCGCGGATGTCGATAACGGAGCGATCAGCTATATCAATTCTACCCTGGAGAAGGACACAACCAATAACCAGGCCGCGGCGCTTCTTGAGGTCTATCGGCGCTTGCGTCCAGGCGATCTCGCCACTGTTGAGAATGCCAAATCGATGATTGAGCATGCTTTCTTCGATTATCGCCGCTACGACTCTTCACGCGTTGGCCGCTACAAGATGAACCAGCGCCTTGGCTTTGATACCCCGAATGATGCTCAGCACCGCACGCTCCAGATGAAAGACCTCGTCGCCATTATCAAAGAGATTATTCGCCTCAATAATACCCAAGAGCCGGCTGATGATATCGACTCTCTCTCCAACCGTCGCGTGAAGCTAGTCGGTGAATTGGTCCAGCGCCAATTCCGCCTCGGTATGTTGCGCCTTCAGCGTAATATTCTTGATCGGATGTTGATGGCGAACCCGCAGGAAGTCACTCCGTCGCAGCTTTTGAACTCGCGCCCAGTGGTTGCTGCGGTCAAGGAGTTCTTCTCTAGCTCCCAGCTTTCGCAGCTCATGGACGAGGTTAACAGCTATTCCGAGCTTGCTCATAAGCGCCGTCTGTCCAGTATGGGTCCTGGCGGTTTGACTCGCGAACGCGCCGGCTTCGATGTCCGCGATGCTCACCCAACTCATTATGGTCGTATCTGCACCGTGGAAACCCCAGAAGGTGGCAACGTCGGTCTCGTTTTGAACCTTGCGACTTACGCTCGCATTAACGAATACGGCTTCATCGAGGCGCCCTATCGCGTCGTCAAGAATGGTAAGGTCACTGACGAAGTGATTTACGTTGATGCTGAAACCGAAAAGAGCATGATTATCGCAGATGCTTCTGTCAAATTGAATGACAAAGGTGAGTTTGTCGAGGAATGGGTTTCTGCCCGTGTCAACGGTCGCCCGAGCCAGGTTGCCTCGAACCTCGTCACGCATATTGATGCTGCGCACAAAGAGATTCTCGGTACTTCTGCTAGCTTAATCCCATTCGTCGAGAAAAACCGTGTCGACCGCTCGCTCATGGCCTGCGCTATGCAGAAGCAGGCAGTGCCTCTGCTCCATGACGACGCCCCAACCGTCGGTACCGGTATCGAACATGAAATCGCGATGAATACTTCGCAGATTGTGGTCGCCGAGGCTGATGGTGAGGTCAAGAAGGCTGACGGTATTTCGGTTGTCGTCAAATACGAGAACGGTGAGAAAGAATATCCGCTTGAACACTTCGAGAAAACTAACGATGACCGCTGCTATAACCAGCGCGTAATCGTCGCTCGTGGTCAAAAAGTTAAGAAAGGCGATATTCTCATCGAGGGTGCGACTGTCCAGGATGGCGAACTCGCTCTCGGTAAAGATTTGCTTGTAGCCTTCATGCCATGGCGCGGCTACAACATGGATGACGCTATCGTTATTTCCTCGCGCTTGGTTGAAGATGATAAATTAACCTCTATCAACATCAAAGATTTCGATGTCGAAGTCCGCGAGACTAAGCTCGGCCCGGAACAGGTCACTCGTGATATTCCGAATGTTCCAGAACGTAGCCTCCGCCACCTCGGCGAAGACGGTATCGTCGTGGTTGGTTCTGAAGTTCAACCTGGTGATATCCTCGTCGGTAAGATTACACCGAAGGGTGAACAGGAACTCAGCTCTGAGGAACGTTTGCTTCGCGCTATCTTCGGCGAAAAAGCCAAAGATGTTCGCGATACTTCCGTGCGCATGAACGGCTCCTCGACTGGCAAAGTTGTTGGCGTTCGTGTCTATACTCACGAAGATGGGCATGAACTCAAGGCTGGCGTCTTGATGCAGATTAAAATTTATGTTGCCGAGATGCGCAAGATTAGCGTCGGCGACAAGATTGCTGGTCGCCATGGTAATAAGGGCGTGGTTTCTCGCATTCTCCCGGTCGAAGATATGCCTTTCATGGAAGATGGTACCCCAATCGACGTGCTCCTCAGCCCAATGGGTGTGCCAAGCCGTATGAACCTCGGTCAGCTGTTTGAGATTCATCTCGGTATGGCTGCTCGGGCGCTAGGCTACAAGGTCGCCACGCCATCCTTCAACGGTGTTCCGGATGAAACAATTTCTGACCAGCTCGAGAAGGCCGGCTTCGCTCGTGATGGTCGTGTTCAACTCTATGATGGCTTGACTGGCGAACCGTTCAACGAACGCACTTCGGTCGGCGTCATGCATATGTTGAAGCTCCACCACATGGTTGAAGACAAGATTCACGCCCGCTCGACTGGTCCATACACTGCCGTCACTCAACAGCCGCTCGGTGGTAAGGCCCAGAATGGTGGTCAGCGCTTCGGGGAAATGGAGGTCTGGGCACTTGAGGCTTACGGTGCTGCTACTGCACTTCAGGAAATGCTCACAATTAAGTCAGATGATGTTTATGGTCGTGCTAAAGCCTATGAGTCAATCATCAAACGGGAGCCAATTGAAGGTCCGAAACTTCCGGAAGGCTTCAATGTCTTGGTCAAAGAATTCCAAGGTTTGGGCCTGAAAGTCGACTTGCTTGACCATGGCAACTCAACCGATGCTGGCGAAGTGATTGAACGTACTTCTCGCGAAATTGAGAAACAGCACGACGACCGCTTGATTTATGCTCAGCACGGCATCCAGGAAACCGATGTTGATACTCTGGTTGACCTTGATGATGAAGAAGCAGAAGAAATGCTAGATGATGAGGGGGTAGAAATAACAGAAGACGAGGAAGACGTCGAACCGCTAGACGATTTGAATGACGATGATGCGGGCTCGCTTGACCTCGGAGAGGAGTTGTAAAATGGCTTGGATGGATAATTTTATCAGCGCCAACGATTTTGACTCGATTCGGCTCAGTGTCGCCAGCAAAGAGGACATCCTCGGCTGGAGCTACGGCGAAGTCTTGAAGCCGGAAACGATCAACTATCGCACTCAGAAGCCAGAGCGTGATGGTTTATTCTGCGAAAGGATTTTCGGTCCGGTCAAGGATATCAATCCGCATGATTCGAAGCTGAAGGGCGTCCGCTCGCGCGAGGCTGCCGTCGATAAGGAAGGCAATCTCGTCACCAAATCAATTGCTCGCCGCGAACGCATGGGGCATATTACCCTCGCTGCGCCGGTTGCACATATTTGGTTTATGCGCGGTACGCCTAGTGCGTTGAGTGTGCTTTTGAACTTGACTGTGAAAAACATCGAGAAAGTTGTCTATTTCGCGTCGTATCTGATTATCGAGCCAAAAGATGAAGAAATCGCTCAACGTTTGACTGACCTAGAAGCCAACACCGTCGCTGCTCGCGAAGCGATTCGCTTGCGCTATGAGAAAATGGCTGAAGACGCCAATGCTAATGTGTCGGCTCTGGCTGACGAACAGGCTAAAGAGCTCGAAACACTTGAGAATGACTATTCTGCCCGCAAAAATACGCTTGAAGGTCTACATAAAGGTGCGGTAATTAGCGAGCAAGCCTATCGCAACTTGCCAGAAGAGTATGAGGATTTGGTTGAGGTCGAAATGGGCGCTACCGCTATTAAGCGCCTGCTCGACGAAATTGACCTCAAAACCATGATTTCTGAGCTTCGTGAAGAAGCCGAGAATTCTAAAGGCCAGAAGCAGAAACGCTTGATGAAACGCCTCAAAGTGCTCGAAGGCATGGAGAGCGCTGGTATTAAGCCGGTCGACCTCATCTTGATGGTTATTCCGGTCATCCCACCCGATCTTCGCCCAATGATTGCGCTCCAATGCGGACGTTTCGCGACCTACGACTTGAACGATTTGTATCGT
>CANAUU010000029.1 GCA_947364965.1 uncultured Candidatus Saccharibacteria bacterium
TAGCCGTTTCCCTCAGGCAGTTCTATTAAATCATGTAATAATGGATATCAACGATTTTCTCCTCTGTATGAACCGGCGGCTCGCTCTCTAGGAACAGAATATCTGCCATTTCCGCCAACACCTTCCCAGACGGCGTCGTATGTTTTTCCGCATGAACCGCCAACTTTGTCGCTGGCGAAAACTTCAAAAAATTCTTAATCTCGTCAACCAACTTCGCCGAAACATTCGTCGATCGATCAACCAAAATCCACTCCGCCGCTCCTTGCGATGCTGTCGGCATCATCCAATCCGTCGGCTTCCGGCTGCTCGGCACAAAATATGTTATCTCGCCGTTATGCGAAAAAATATACCGATAATCCGCCGCTTCATCCGCCCAGGCAATCTCCCCGTCGCGCACCTCAGCCTTCGAATTCAAAATCGTCGCGCTCACCCCTAGCCTATCCAGCACTGATAGCGACACCGCCGCCCCGCCATAGACACTCGTCCGCCGGAAGAAACTATGCGCCTCCCCGTTAAAGCCAAGATTCATCCAATCAATCCCATTCTCATCCGTCTCGAAATCATTCTGCCGTTCGTCCAGCTTCAGGTAAATATCTTTCAGTACATTCCCAATAATCAAAATCTTGCTCATGCTTCCATTATAGCATAAGGAGTTGAGCGAAGAAATATCATTTATGATATTTCTTCCGAAACGACGCAGTGCTTTCTGCCCCCAGATAGCACCAAGATCCCGGGCAGAAAATATCATTTCAAGACGATACTACACAAAGTCTATTGACTTTTTAACCAATGTGTGCTATAATTAAAATAGAATAGGAGATCTTGTCTCAAAATCGCCCTGCCAGGCGTTTTTATGTTATAATGAAAGTGCTAAATCAAACAGTTTAACCCAGCCAATTATGGGAGTAATGCGGCTATTTACGCAGTTTTCCGTAATTGGTGAACTGTTTGGTTTAGCGACTTAAGTAAATAGTCGCATTTTTCATGGTACAAAGACAGTTGTCTCAAACGCTCGAGCACCTATTTCTACCTAAAATGGCGGCCCCTAAAGGAGGTAATTATGAAATATAAAACCATCGCCACGGCCATCTTGGCACTAATCGGTGTGTTCGGCGCAGTCTGTAGCCTAGCGCAGCCTGCTCTCGCCGTCATATGTCCACCCCATAGCCTACGCAACCAAAGTGATGAGCCGGTAGAAGTTTCCGACATCAGCAGCGTCGCTCAGTGCAACTTGCCCGCCGAAGAAACTGCAGCCGATGGTAGTAAGAAAGACATGATCTGGTATATCAAAACCATTATCAATGTCGTCCTCGGTATGGTTGGGATTATTGCCGTCGTTGTTATAATTATCGGCGGTATTAGTTTCATCACCTCGCAAGGCGACCCTGGCAAAGTCACCAAAGCGCGCAACACAATTCTCTATGGCGCCGTCGGCGTTGTCGTCGCTTTACTAGCCTTCGCTATTGTTAACTTCGTCTTGAATAGTCTCAACAGTAGTTCAGCCGCTACCACCACACCCCCAACCCAGAATTCATCCTCCACCCAAAAGAAATAACCGCACCCCAAACTAGCCAAAAATCCCCTCCGTCAAGAGGGGATTTCTCAAAGACTGTAAAACAATTAGCGAACTTCAACGCGCACGCGTGGCACATTCTTGCCCGAAAAATGCGATTTCTTTGTCTTCACAAAAGTCACCACGCCATCTTTCGCCGCGTGAATCGTAAAGTTGCGACTCATGTAGGTCCCAGGACCAGCAATCTTGGTGCTACCAGTCTGGCGCACAAGCACTTCGCCGTTCTTGACTTTCTGACCACCGAAACGCTTCACACCGAGGCGTTGACCGGCATTGTTATGGATGTTTTTGGCGGTACCGCCAGCTTTGACATGTGACATACTACTTCTTCCTTAAAACTATTATTTCTCGAGCAACTACCTGACCATCGCGATGGTAAAGTAAATCCGTCTGCCCTAGATTCTTAAAACTAGATACATTATAGCGCAGATTGCTAATTTCGTCAAGGAGATTTAACCTCTCATACCTCCCGTCCGACCTCAGCCATGCTGGCACCGCAATCACCACCGGCGTCCCCGCCCGAAGCTGTCCAGCCAAATTCTTTAAAAACCCCAGCACAATCGCGCCGCATTCCTGTTTTGCCTGCTTGAGCTTAATTTCCGCCGGCGGGAGCGACATCGGCGGCCCGAGATATCCCTCGCAAGCCACCGCATCGATCGGTGTCGTCCATTGATATGAAGTTGCGTCCCCGTCCGTCACGTCGACCTTCAACCATTCCATACCTGCTGTTTTCGCTAACCACTCCAAATTTCTTTCTGAGTACTGGACCATCCGTTCGGACAGATCCGTCCCATAGGGAACATAGCCCATCAACGCTGCCTCCTGTAAAACCACTCCCGTCCCGCAGAACGGATCCAGCAGCCTTGACCCTTTTGGTAAGTCGCCACAGAGGTTAATCAAAATCTGCGCCAGCTTTGGCGGCAACATCCCGACTTTGGCATCTCGCGCCGGCCGCTTTCGATCACGCTCAACATAGCCCCCAATATCCTGAACACTAATTACTCGATAATATCGCCCACCATTCTTCAAAATCTCAATTTTCGTTGCCGAGAAAAGATGGTTATGGATACTGGTTGCACTCGAAAGCACCGCGCTTTTATTCGCCACTACCCGCACACTCCGCCCCATTTTCACCAAACTTCGTTTCATCTTGAGCGCTTCTTTTTGCGCCAAAAACGCCGACGCTCCCCGCGAAAAATCCGACACTCCGAGTGTGATTTTACCCTCCGCTGGCAAGCTCTTCCATAAGTCCGCCAATTTCACCTCTTCTGCAATCTTCAAAGTTCCGCCTAGGCGCCGCACATCCGGCTTCTCATCCGCTTGGAACTCTGCCAATCCCGGCGCAATCACTCGCACATCCGCAAACAAACTCTCTAGCTCAGCCACCGATATCAGCGGCTGCCGCCCCAAAACCGCAACATAACTTTTCATAAAACCATTATAACACGCTACCATGTATTCTCGAATTTCTAGCCAGCCATATCCGTGACTTCGCTCACCTAAAACCTAAAAACCTTCAAACCTCGCCAACCTTATGCTATAATATAAAAATATGAGTAATTTTCGCAAAATTCTTACAGTTCTCACCTTAGTTTTAGTGGTTTTCGTGGTTTGGAGCGCTCGCGAAGATATTATGAGTGCCATCGGCTACCTTGCCAACACTAACCTTTTCTTTATCTTTTTACTGATCCCCGAACAGCTCTTCATGTATTATTGTGCTGGTCAAATCTTTTTCTCCTACATGGCTGCGAAAGGTCGTGCAGAAATTTCGCACCGTCCAGGTCGCAAGCGTAAGAAAACTACCGAGGCTGATGTCATCAATGTCGAAACTTCTGCCGTCACCAAATCTGCTAAAATTGTCGCCGAAAAGACCAAATCCGCCAAAGCTGATGGATCGGATAAGCCCGCTCCAAAAAAGTTTTCTTCTTGGCTACTCGCCCGCATCTCTTTCGAGCTTAACTTCGTCAATCACGCCATTCCGAGTGGCGGTTTTGCAGGGCTCGGGTATATCACCTGGCGCCTGAAAGAATTCGGCTCGTCTGTCGGTCAAACCAGCTTCATGTATGCGCTCCGCTACGCGATTACAATTCTCGCTAACCAATTCCAGACTATTGTCGCTATCATCATCCTCATTGCGACTGGCGGCATCGTTGAAGGCTCTTGGTGGGTGGTTGGTCTTACTAGTCTTATTTGTGTGGGCATTGTTGGCGGTCTCGCCGCCGTCGTCATCATTGCTAGCAGTCAGGACCGCATCAACTGGTTTGCTCGCATAGCCACAAAATTTATTAACGGCTGTGTCAACATCATTACCTTCGGCCACAAACGCCAAGTCATCAAGAATGAACAAATTGAGGATTATCTCGGCGACGTCTACAAAGATCTTACAGTCGCCCGCAAGAACAAGAAGATTCTCATCCACCCAATTATCTGGGGTGCAATTTATAGTTTCCTCGAAATTGCAACTTATTGGTTAGTCGGCATAAGCATGGGGCACATCGAAATCCTCCCGCAAATTATGATTGCCGAAGCTATCGCTAGCGTCATTGGCGCTGTCATGCTTACTCCGGGTGGCGTCGGCGGATACGAAGGCACCATGATCTTCCTGATGTCTGTTCTTGGCGTCGATGCCGGTCTCGCTACCGCCGTCGTGATTACTACTCGCGTCGTCGTGCTTATTGGCACTATTGTCAGCGGCTATGGTTTCTATCAGAATGCCGTTTCTAAAATTGGCAAAAAAGAGCGAGAAGAAATTATGCGTGAGGTCGGTGAATAGTGTTTGAGGGCTTCGACGGCTGGCTCCGTATCAAGGATGACCCCGCCGATTCTTTCATCGATTCTGACAATCCTGGCGCCGAACGCCCGTATCGCGTCTCTGAACTTATCAATCATTGCAACTTCATTCTAGAACGCGAATTCGTTGATGTCCTCGTCGAAGGAGAAGTTGCTAGTTTCAAAGTCAATCAAGGCAAATGGGTTTTCTTCGACCTGAAGGAAGAAGATTTTAGCTTGAGCTGCTTCATGCCCTTGAATCAGCTTAGCGTCGCAATCACTGATGGTATGAAAATCCGTGCCCGAGTTTTGCCTAAAGTCACGAAATGGGGTAAGTTTTCGCTTACAGTTCGCCAGATCATTCCAGTTGGCGAAGGGAATATCAAAAAAAGTTTTGAGTTGTTGAAGAAAAAACTAGCTGCCGAGGGACTGTTTGACCCAGCGCGCAAACGCCCGCTTCCGGATAACTTGTCTAAAATCGGCGTCATTTCCTCGACTAATGCTGCTGGATATCTCGACTTCCTCAAAATTCTCGACAATCGCTGGGGTGGCCTTGAAATTAAAACCGTCAATACTCAAGTTCAAGGTTTGAACGCGCCGGAACAAATTAGCCGCGCGCTTGAATACCTCAACCAGCATACTGACGTTGAGGTAATCGCAATTCTGCGTGGTGGCGGCAGCGCTGATGACCTCGCTGCCTTTAATGATGAAAAGTTGGCTCGTGCCATTGCTGCTAGCCGCATTCCAGTCATCACTGGCATCGGTCACGAAATTGATGAAAGCCTTGCGGATCTTGCTGCCGACGTCCGAGCCTCTACGCCCTCCAATGCTGCGGAGCGCCTTACTCCCGATCGCTCTGCCGCTCTCTACCAAATCCGCGCCAGCCTTTCTAACGCTCGTCGTTATCTTCTTGATCAAATCGACCAGACCGAACACCAACTCTCCGAAACTCTCCACTCGACTAAACAGCTAATTCATCAGAAACTTGCCGCCACCGAGCAGCATTTAGCTTCAGTAGCGAAAGTTCTAGCCAGCCTCAATCCCGAAGCGGTTCTTCGTCGTGGCTACGCCATTCTCTCAAGCGACCACTCACCCGACCAAAACGCTAACTATAAAACTGGAGATGTTGTAAAAATTATAACATTTAATCAAACCCTAACCACGGAGATCAAAAATGCCCAAAAACGCTAATCTAAACAAACCCTCAAAGTCAGATTCCTCAGAAACAACGACATCTATCACCGAAAAACTAGCTCGCCTTGACCAGTCGGTTGAATGGTTCTATGGCGACGATTTTACTCTCGACCAAGCCCTTGAAAAGTATCAAAATACCGCCGCTCTCGCCAAGGAAATTGAGACAGACCTTGCCGAGATAAAGAATAAGGTTGAAGTTCTAGAGGACTTTACAAAAAGTTAGCGCTTGCGGTATAATAATACTATGGAAAACCAACCTCTTCCTCCGAACAATCCGAATGCTAGCCCGAGCGTAGTCGGCGCGGCAGCGCCTGAACCTTTTGCTCCTTCCGCTCCGGGTTCCGTTCCGCTCAATACCGGTGCTCCGCTTAGTTCCGCCCATATGTATGCCCCGACGACTAACAAAAAACATTACACTGTTATCTTGACCATCCTGTTGATTCTCGTATCAGCTGTGGCTATCCTTTTTGTTTGGCTTTATATTCAAAAATATTCCGAATGGCAGACCGCCCGAAATGATGTTGATACCCAGATTGATGCGGCTGTCGCCATGGCGCGTGCTGAAACCACGACCAAGATGGAAGAAGAATTTGCCGAGCGCGAGAAATACCCTTATCGCAACTTCGCTGGCCCCGCTGATTATGGTAGTCTAGGTTTTGAATACCCGCAGACTTGGAGTGTGTATGTGGCAAAAGATGCCATAAATGGTGGCGATTACGAAGCCTATTTGAATCCTGTGGAAGTTTTGCCAGTTAGTCATTCCACTATTAATGCGCTGCGCGTCACCATCAAAGATGCAGCCTTCGAAACCACGCTGCGCCAGTACGAGAATTTAGTCAAAAACGGCCGCGTCACCCTCTCTACCCGCAACGTTGGTGGTACCCTCGCGAACCTCTATATCGGCGATTTGCCTAATGGTATTCGTGGTGCTATGGCGGCTTTCAAACTTCGCGACAAAACCGTCATGATTCAGACTGACGCTGAGCTCTTCATTGACGAATTTTATAAAATCCTCGACACGGTCACCTTTGTCAACTAGTCTACCACGTTCCGGGTCGCAGACGCCACATCGCCCCTCAAAGTATCATAATATCGAGCAACGCAACATACAGAGGGCGAAATAATTGCAGTTTAGGCCAGAGACCTATGCTATAATAACCTTATGAGAAGTGAGGAGGTAAACGGTATTTTGGTGGCTGCGCACGACCTGAAGGCGCCGCTCGCTGTCATGCGTCAGCTTGCTCTGGCTCTAGATCTCGCCGACGACCAGCCCACTCGCCAGCGCATCCAGTCGCAACTCGTCAGTGTTTCTGAACGGGCGATGCACCAAGTCAATGACCTCGCAAAAATCGCTCGTCTCGAAGATGGTCTTTTCGAGATGGAACCCATTAGCGTTCGCAATCTTTGCGACGAAGTTGCGCGCGAGCTCCATCCGCTTTTCCATTATAAAAATCGTCGTCTTGATTTGTCTTACAGCAATCGCTCCCGCCTCGCCATCGCGAATCACGACCTCCTTCATAGCGTCGTTTATAATTTCTGCACTAACGCCATTCATTATTCTAATCAAGACACGGCGAGTCGTCTTTCTGTGATTGATTTTCAGGATAAAATCCGCGTTAGTGTGCGCGACTTTGGACCAGCCTTGCCGTCAAAAATCTGGCGTCAGCTTCGCCAGGGAACTTTCAGAACCCCGACCAGCATCGCCATGCGCCCAGGCAGCTCCGGTCTCGGACTTTATATTTCCTCGGAGTTTGCTCGTCATATGCGTGCCCAGCTTGGTGTTATTCGTCATCGTGATGGCACCAGTTTCTTCATTGACCTGCCAGTCTCAACTCAAACGAGCCTCTTTATATGAGCGCCACTCCTTATACTTTTTTTATCATCGAAGATGACCCGATTATGGCGGAGTGCATCGCCCGCGCTTGCTCGCGCATAGTTCCTCCGACTAGTCAGTCGCCCGATAACCCTAAGACGGATAGCCAAAGCATAATATCCCCAGCACCAAAAATCCAAATTTTCTCGGACACTGTTTCTGCTATCAATGCTCTCGATGATGGTCTACCCGACCTTATTCTACTCGATGTTCTCCTAAATGGCCCCGACGGTTTTACCTTTCTTAATGAAATTATTTCTTATCCCGACAGCGCGAGGATTCCGGTCATCATTATTACCTCGCTTAATCTCTCTCCACGAAGACTCTCTCACTACGGCGTTCGCGCCATCTTGAACAAAGAGACCATGACCCCGGCCGAGATTCAAACCGTCATCCAGTGCGCTATTGGTGCTAGGGAGGAACCATAAAATGCCAGCCGATCTTCGCACCAGAGCCATCGTTCTTCGCCGTACCAACTACGGTGAAACCGACCGTATCTTGAACCTCCTTACCCCCGAAGGAAAAGTCGCCGCGCTGGCTCGTGGAGTGCGCAAGGAAAAATCTCGTCTCGCTGGCGGCATTGAACTCTTTTCGGTTGCCGACGTAGTGATTCGCTATGGTCGTAATACTCAGACCCAGAGCAATCCTCTCGGCACCCTCACCAGCGCCAAAATGCTCAACTTCTATCACAACATTCTCTCCGATATGTCAACGCTCGAACTCGCCTCTGCGCTGCTCAAAAAACTCGACCGCGCCGCCGAGCAAACTGATAACCCCGCGCATTTCGACCTTCTCGACCAGTCTTTTGCCGGTCTCAACCGCGGCGACCATCTCGAGCTTGTGCAAACCTGGTTCGAGCTCAATTTCGCTCGTGCTTCCGGTGAAGAAATCAACCTGCTCTGTGATATTTCCGGCCAGCCTCTTTCTCCCAGTGAAGCCTACCTCTGGGACCCGCTCGAAGCCGCCCTCCGCCCCGACCCCGCCGGCAATATCCGCGCCCCCGAGATTAAACTTGCTCGCTTCCTTCTGTCAAACCCCCTTCGCCTCGCCAAAAACATCGAAAATGTCGCCACCATCCTCCCGCCCCTCCTCCCGCTCGCCAAATCATTCGCATAAGCCACTAGCCCCACAGCCTCAACCAAACATGGTATAATATAGATATGAATCGAGTGCCATTGGCCGAGCGCATGCGACCGCAAACCCTAGATGATGTCGTTGGGCAGGACGCGATTATTGGTGACGGCAAAATCCTCACCGAAATCGTCCGAAAAGCCGAGCCGGTTAATCTGATTTTCTGGGGCCCTCCCGGCACCGGCAAAACCACCCTTGCCCGCATCCTCGCTCGCGAATATAAAGCTGATTTTGTCGAGCTCTCCGCCGTTACCTCGAAAAAGGCTGACATCGAGGCGGTTGTCGAACGTGCTAAAGTCAACTGGAACCTCAAAACCCGCACTGTCCTCTTCGTGGATGAAATTCACCGTTTCAATAAGGCTCAGCAGGATGCCTTCCTCCCCCACGTCGAATCTGGTCTCATCATTCTCATCGGTGCCACCACCGAAAACCCTAGCTTCGAAGTTATCTCCCCGCTCATCTCCCGCTCGCGCGTAGTAGTAGTTTCTGCCCTGAAAAAATCTGATATTCTCGAAGTCTTAAAGCGTGCCGTCAAAGCCGGAAACGCCGAAAAACGCGTCACTGACGAAGCGCTCGAGCTCATCGCCGACCTCTCCGGCGGTGACGCCCGCTCCGCTCTCGGCGACCTCGAGCTTTCTTTGAGCCTCGCGCAAAAAGTTGACAAAAAGGTTGTCGAAACCGCCGTTGGTCAAAAAACCATGCCATACGACAAGTCCGGCGACTACCATTACGACAACATTTCCGCTTTTATCAAGTCGATGCGTGGCTCCGACGTCGACGCCACCCTCTATTATCTCGCTCGCATGGTTCAGGGCGGAGAAGATCCGAAATTTATTGCCCGCCGCATGGTGATTTTTGCTTCTGAGGATATTGGTCTCGCCGCGAGTGCCGCTTTGAACCTCGCTGTTAGTTGTTTTCAAGCTATCGAGCGCGTCGGTATGCCCGAAGGCGGCATCATCTTAAGCCACGTTGCCGTCGTCCTCGCGAAAGCTCCGAAAAACCGCGACACCTACGACGGCTGGGCCCGCGCTAACGCCGTTGCCCAGAAATCCATGGGTGCGCCCGTCCCGACTTGGCTCCGTAATGCCCCGACCAAGCTCATGAAAGACCTTGGTTTCGGTGAAGGTCAGAAATGGGAAGCCGGCTTCCACCTCGATAAGTCCTATCTCCCCGAAGCCGTCCAACACGAAAAGATCTTCGGTCAGCCTTCAAATTATAATCATAATGAGAAGTAATCATTGACATTTTCAATAAAGTGCGCTACAATAGAAACATAAGGTGCGGGTAATCACCCGACGCCCAGGCTTTTGTAGGCTGCGAAGCTAATATGCGGAATCAAAATGTGAGACCAGAAGCCCATTTGTACTCCATAAGCGTTCCATGCCCACCTCTTGCCGTTTGCGTTGACCTTCGCTTTTTATCAGACAAGAAACAAGTAATCGCTCCCGCGCAGTCAACAGCTAGCCCCTGCCTCGCGCCACTACTATAGCCGAAGCCAATCATCCCTACATCCATACTTTGAAGGAGGTTTTTGCCATGCGCGAGCTCCATACAACCATGCAACTCACCAAGACTCACGACTACGCTGCCTACACTCTCTTTGCCAAGGGCGCGCCGAGTCTCAATGCGCCCAATCGGTCGATCAGGCTAAACGAATATCTCGTGGCTATCGCCAGTCGGAACACTGCGGCTAGGCCTATTACCATGAGCATTCAGCGGCACTTTGAAAACGGCTATGCTGATTTCTGCCAGCATTTTCGACGCCTTAATCCACACCTATTTTCGGAGTTTGAGATCGACCCCTGTGCCTTCACTTCGACTGGCCGTGTCCAGGAGAAAGGCTGGATTTTGACCGTGGTCGAGGTTGAGCCTGCTGAACTTCGTTTTCATTACACCAACCATTCCCTCTGGGTCAAGCATCGTCGAGCCATTGACCAGCACCGCCCCGCACCCTCCGAAATAATGGGCTCTGCAAGCTCCGACTCCGACGTAGTCAAGCTCGCGCACCCCGAGAGAGCGGCCGCCACATTCGTCTTGAAGGCGTCGAAGGTTGCCAGTTCGTTGTTGC
>CANAUU010000030.1 GCA_947364965.1 uncultured Candidatus Saccharibacteria bacterium
CGGAATTGTCGGCGCCGGGATAGCCGGGGAGGGCGGCGACTAGCCAGAGAAGAATACAGGTCAAGAGTCCGAGACCAAGACCGCAGGTAGCGACGGTATTGGCGGTGCGCTGGCCGTAGATTTCGACGATGAGGTCGCCGAGGATATAAGTGAGAGGGAACATGATGATGCCGCCGTCGACGGGGATGCCGAAGAAATCCCAGAGTTTGATGGCGGCGAGGTTGGCGACGACGACCATACAGCTCATGATGGCGCCCATAACGACTAGATAGCGGGCGGCTTTGAGGGGGATATTTTTGGGTTTGTCAGTCTCGGGGCTGTTTTTGGAGCCCTGAGGCGCAGTTGGTTTGGCTGCGATGGATTTTAGTTTAGATTTGGGAGGATTTTTCGTAGACATATCTTTCTATTGTAGCACAGATTGTTTGAAAAGTCAATAGATGGAAAGGGTTTGAGCGGAAGAGGGAAGGGAATTAGGGTGTTTTGGGGTCTGGAGGGAGGATTTTTGAGAGTTTAAGATGTTCTGGAGTAAGAAAATGGGGCGCTCCGTTTTGGAGCGCCCCCGAGCGGGGAGGGAATAATGCTTGGCGTGATTAGGCTGTAGGGTTCGTGAATTGCGCGGGATTTTACTGAGCGCTCGACTGGGCGGGCAGGGGATCGTCGATATAGTCATAGGTCGCGGAGAGGTGATGGGTGAGGCGGACGCGCAGGGGGTGGGCGATGAAGCAGAGGGCGAACTCAATGGCGATGGAGAAGCAGAAGGTGCAGATCATAAACCAGACGATCCAGAAGAAGTCGTGTTGGCCGGCGAAAGCGAGGGGTGAGAAAATCAAGAGCTCGACAGCGTGGCTGATACTGGAGGCGCCAATGGAACGGGCGCGGTAGGCACGGGAGTCATCGTCGAAGCCGCGGATTTCTTGGGAGCGACGGACGATATATAGGGTATAGTTGCCGACGAAGCTGCTGATGAAAAAGGCGAGTGGGCTGGCGAAGGCAATGCGCAGGGAACCGATGCCGCAGAGGGCGCAGATGAGGCTGACGATGAGGGTGAGGGCGCTGGCGACGAGGCAGGCGAGGGTGGTGAATTTGGTGCCGAAAAAGTCGTCGGTGAAGGTGCGCAGGGTGTAGGCGAGGGCGGACAGAACGAAAGCGGGGCTGATGAAGAAAATCCACCAGACGCGCGGGTTGGGGATGGTGAGGGTAGTGAAGATGACGAGTAGGGTGCTCAAGGCGAGGCAGAGACCGGCGAGCCAGATGAGGGCGCGACGAAGACTGTGGTAGTTGATGATGAACTGGTCGACGCGCGCGAGGCCGGTGTCGGCGGCGCCATAGACGAGAGCAGCGTCAGGGAAGCGGTGATGGGCGGGGCTGATGTTGTTGGGGTTGTCGGCGTCACCAGCGTTGCCGCTGATGCTCGGGCCAAAATGGCCGAGACCGATGATGCCACCAAAGAAACCTGCGTGGCTGAAGCCGCCGTGGAAACCACTACCATGGAAGCCGCCAGGTCCATGACCGGGGCCACCAAAGCCGGGGCCGTGACCACCCGGTCCGCCACCGTTGCCGCCATGACCGCCGAAGCCGCCGCCGTGTCCTCCTCCGAATCCTCCAGATCCAAACATGATAATTCCTCCTTTTAAGGTGCAAGATTTTTTGGGCCGATTTTGACCCAAGTAAAGTTCTATGAAATTATAACATAGGAAGTTGATGTTTGTCAATGTGGAGTAGGGTCGGGAGTGAGGGCTTTGGCTTTTCAGTTGGTGGTTTTGGAGCGGTGTTTTTGCTTTTCTAGCGGGGTTGACAGATAAATATAATCGCGATAGAATGGTAGTCATGCTAAAACTTTTTCGTTATCTAAAGCCATATTGGTGGCGGATTATTATTCTACTTATAGCGGTGGCGGTGCAGGTGTGGTCGGCGTTGCAGCTGCCGGCGTTGATGGCGGACATCGTGAATGAGGGGATTGTAGCGGAGGATATAGGATTTGTCTGGGGGGCGGGGATTAAGATGGTGATTTATGCGCTGGTGGCGGCGGTGGGTTCGGCGTTGGCGAACTTTCTGTCGGCATGGATTGGAACGGCGTTTGCGCGGGATCTTCGGCGGGATGTGTTTGTGAAGGTGTTGAGTTTTTCGGTGGAGGATTTGAATAAGTTTTCGACGGCATCGTTGATTACGCGAACGATGAATGACGTTTCGCAAGTGCAGCAGGCGGCGGTGATGTGTATGTCGATGCTGCTCAGGGCGCCGATGACGGCGGTACTAGCGGTGGTCCAGGCGGTCAGGACGGCGCCGGACATGACTTGGATTATTGCGTTGGCGGTGGGGGTGATTGTGTTCTTGGTGGTGGTGATTTTGGCGATTGTGATGCCGAAGTTCAAGATTATTCAGCAGATGATTGATAAGATTACCCAGCTTACGCGTGAGAATTTGACTGGGCTCAGGGTGATCCGGGCGTTCAATAACGAGGGGCTGGAGCAGAAGAAATTTGACCGGACGAATACGAAGTTTAAGAAGCTGGCGATTTGGGTGAATAATGTGATGGCGTTGCAGGATCCGCTGATTACGATTGTGTTTAACGGAGCGGCATTACTGTGTATTTGGGTGGGGGTGTCGTTGATGACGAAAGATTTTGCGTATCTCGGGAACATGATGGCGTTCATGCAATACGCGATTCAAGTGATTATGTCGTTCTTGTTCTTGACGATGCTGTTTATTATTCTGCCGCGGGCGAACGTGTCGGCGAAGCGTATTAATGAGGTTTTGGATACGCGAGAGGCGATTTCCTGGAAAGAGAAGACGGTGGGGAAGCCGGATCTCGCGCCGTCGGTGGAGTTCGAACACGTGGGGTTCTCGTATGCGAAGGCGGAAGAGAAGGTGCTGGAAGATGTTTCGTTTGTGGCGAAGGCGGGGGAAACGACGGCGTTTATCGGGTCGACGGGGTCAGGGAAGTCGACGCTGATTAACTTAGTGCCGCGGTTTTATGAGGCGACGACGGGGAAGATTAAGATTAACGGGATTGATATTAAGGATTACGCACAGGAAGATTTGATGCGGAGAATTGGGTATGTGCCACAGAGAGGGGTGTTGTTTGCGGGGACGGTGGCGTCGAATATTAAATTCGGAGCGCCGGAGATTACGGACGAGCAGATGAAAGAGGCGGCGCGGATTGCGCAGGCGGATGAGTTCGTGGAGAAGCTGGAAAAGGGTTATAATTCGCATATCGCGCAGGGCGGGACAAATGTGTCAGGTGGCCAAAAGCAGCGGCTATCAATTGCGCGGGCGGTGGCGAAGAATCCGGATATCTATATCTTTGACGATTCGTTCTCGGCGCTGGACATGAAAACGGATGTGAAGCTGCGGAAAGCGCTGAAGCCGGTGACGCGGGAGGCGGTGACGTTGATTGTGGCGCAGCGGATTAGCACGATTAAGGATGCGGAACAGATTGTGGTTTTGAACAATGGCAAAGTAGTAGGGAAGGGGACGCACGGGGAGCTGCTGAAGAATTGCGAGGTGTATCGCGAGATTGCGAAGTCGCAATTGTCAGATGCGGAGTTTGAGAAGGAGGTGAAAAATGCCTAGGCCAGGAGGTTTGACGGCGAAGCCGAAAGATTTTGGGAAGACTTTGCGCAACTTGGTGCGTAATTTGCGACCGTGGAGAGTTTTGATTATTGTTTCGGTGGTGCTGACGGTGGCATCGGTGATTATGAGTCTATTCGGGCCGATGATTCTCGGGCAGGTGACGACGGAAGCGGTGCGGAGCTTTACGGAAACGGGGGCGATTGACTGGGGTGTGATTTCAAGTTTGATGATTCAGCTGATTTTGCTCTACGTCGGTTCAGCGGTTTTGAATTATTTGCAGGGGGTGGCGCTGTCGGTGATGACGGAAAGTTATGGTAAAGTGCTGCGTGATGCGATTATTGCGAAGATTGGGCGTTTGCCGGTGTCGTATTTTGACCAACATCAGTTCGGCGATACTTTGAGTCGGATGAGCAACGATGTGGATGCGATTACGCAGTCGATGGCGCGGATTTTGTCGGAGGTGACGTCAGATGTCGTGAAGTTGATTGGGATTTTTGTGATGATGATGGTGATTTCGGTGCCGTTGTCGTTGGTGGCTTTGCTGCTCTTGCCACTGTCGTTTGTGTCAATTAGCCAAGTGGCGAAAAGGGCGCAGGGGTATTTCCGCGCGAACCGAACGACACTCGGCGAGTTGAACAGCTCAATTGAAGAGGATTATGCGGGTCAGTCGATTATTAAGGCAAACTCACACGAGGAGCTGTCGGTGAAGAAATTCGAGGCACAGAACCAGCGACTCTGGGAAACCGGTTGGAAGGCACAGTTTTTCTCGGCGTTGGCGTTTCCGATTATTCATGTTTTGACGAACTTGGGTTATGCGGTGATTTGTGTGCTGGGCGGGGGCATGGTGATTTCAGGGAAGCTGGCGATTGGCAGCATTCAGGCGTTTATTCAGTATGTAAATCAGTTTAACCAGCCGATTCAGGGAGTTTCGCAGATTGCGTCGACGATTCAATCGACGTTGGCGGCGGTGGAGCGGGTTTATGGTTTCCTCGAGGAAGCGGATGAAGCTCCGGATCCAGAACCAGCCTTAACGATTGCTGACGTCAAGGGTGCAGTCGAGTTTAATCATGTGGACTTTGCGTATGATCCGGCGAAGCCGATTATTCGGGATTTCTCGGTGAAAATTGAGCCGGGGATGCAGGTGGCGATTGTGGGGCCGACTGGGGCGGGGAAGACAACGATTATTAACCTTTTGATGAGGTTTTATGATCCGCAATCGGGGTATATTGCGATTGATGGTGTGCCGACTAGGGAAATGAAGCGGGCGGATGTTCGGCGTTTGTTCGGGATGGTATTGCAGGATACTTGGCTGTTCTCGGGGACAATTGAAGATAACTTGCGCTATGGCCGGCCGGATGCGACGCATGAGGACGTGCTTAGGGCGACGAAGGCAAGTAGCATCCATCACTTTATCGAATCGTTGCCGCATGGGTATAAGACGGAGATTGCGGAGGATTCGGATAATATTTCGGCAGGAGAGAAGCAGCTGCTGACGATTGCGCGGGCGATGGTGGCGAATCCGCCGATGATGATTCTGGATGAGGCGACGTCTAACGTTGATACGCGGACGGAGCAGTTGATTCAGGATGCCTTCGCGAAGTTGACGAAGGGAAGGACGTCGTTTGTGATTGCGCACCGGTTATCGACGATTCGAAATTCGGATTTGATTTTGGTGATGCGCGACGGGGCGATTGTCGAGCAGGGGAAGCATGATGAATTGCTGGCGCAGGGCGGATTCTACGCGGAGTTGTATAATTCGCAGTTTGCGGAAGAGTAGGGGTTCTTCCGGTTCAGTGTCTATATTTTCGCAGACATTTTCGCAGACACGGAGTTCTCGCGTCCCGTCGTCACGGGCGCGAGCCTCCTCTTCCTCGGCTCGTTGCCCTGCGGATGGCCTACGAAATTATATCCTCCGAGCAAAGTTATTATCTTTTCGGAAAGGGGAAGCCCGCGGATTACTCCGCGGGCGCATAGAGGGTGATTTGCCAAGCCGACTGCTTTTCGTCTATTTGACGGTCTTCGTCGAGAATGGTTTGAAAGCGACGGGTTTTCTGCCGGTTAATGATTTCCGTGACGGTGATGATCACGCTGTTGTTGAGATGCTTGACTTCTGAGCTCTCGACGATATAAACGCGATTTTTGCCAAATTCAACAAGGGCTTGGAAATTATTAGAGCCGATAGAAACGGATTCCTTGTTGTCGTTGCTGCCATAACTTTCAAAAATGGATTCATTTTTTCTGATGAACATGAGACTGACTGGATAGAACATCTGGCAGTCGACGCAGAATCCATAGAACTTCCACTCTGTATCTACAGGTTGGTCGCGGAGAGTGGCTATGAGCGCAGCATTGGATTTGGCGTTGTCGGAGAATAGACTAACGAAAGAGTTGGAGTAGGCGTCAGAGGCGTCAAAAGCGTCGGTATGAAAGATCTCGTGTGCGGCGATGGACGACGCTTTATTGCGAAACTTGGGTTTGTGGTTGCCCAGAAGCCCGAATTTGGCAGTGTTGTGGAGCATAGCGGTCATTGGCGCGTGGATGTCATCGCTGGTGTTGATGTTCTGAAACGCCATTATACATTGGCTGTGGGTATAGGTTGACATGATTTCTTGGTACTGGAAATATGCTTGGTAAATCTGTTCGAGTGTCATAAGGATAAACCTCCCCTTTATTTTTATGACTGATGTGATGTGCGAGTGGTTTTTGCGATATTACGCAAGGGAACTACTAGGCTATACTACCATTGTAGCACAGATTGGCAATTTTGTCAAGCATTTTGCTGTGGGCGAGGAGGGAATCAGGGAGGATTTTAGCGCAAGAGGTTCAGACCAATGCCTAATTTGGCGTATTTTGCGACATCGGAATGGTCCGCGGCTCCAATGCGATGTCGGGAGGGAATTGGGAGTTTTTTGGCAGCAAGAGGTATAATGGAAGAATGAATATTGGAAGGATTTTGATGGGGTGGCTGGTGATTGCGGGGATTTTGGTGCTGATTGTGGTGGCGCTGGTGAAAAGTGGGATTGTCTCGATTCGCGTGGAGAAGATTGATTCGGACGAGCCAGAGCAGTTCGACGAGGATGATGAAGACGATGCGCGGGAGGACTTTTGAAGCTAAGGAGTGTCTTTATAGGTTTTAACAGGGGTAGAATGGGGCTATAGGGGTGAAAATGGGGGTTTCGTAGTTCTCGTTTTGTTCGGGTTTAGTTCGGGTGGACGGGGAGGAGGAAAATTAATATATGCGTAAGTGGGGTTGGCGGCGGGGTCAGGATGGAGTTGTTTGCGCAATAAAATGGAGGGAAATAGGGAATTTGTGAAATTAAAAGTTGGGTGACGGAGGCGGTGGCCGGCGGGCCGCGGTCTAACTGGGGCGGTGGCTGGATGAGGGTTGTTGTCGCGGGGTTTAAGTATAAGTATTATGTCGCAAAATCTATATTGTGCGACATTGAAAATCTATGGAAAAGATGAGTGTTCATGCGTCTGCTTTGTTTGGTTTTTGGTTTGGATGTCTGGTTTTGGCTGTGTGTTTCTATATTTCTATATTGTTCTAGGTTTTTTGCGCCGTTGTGTTCGTGGGGCTAGTAGTTCTGTGCGCGGTTGGTGGTAAAATGCCTGATGCACGTGCGATGGGTATGGTTATTGCTGTGATGGGTTTACAAATTAGGCGATTTCGGCGAGTTTGTCGAGGAGCTGGAGTTTGATCCAGTTGGTGAGTTCGATGTGGGCACTGTCGGTAGCGGCGGCGTGGATGGCGGAGTGGTAAACGCGCTTTTTCTCAGCGTTGTTGCGTGGGAAACCGGCGATGATAGGAACATAGCCGAGGGCGACGGAAAGTTGGTCGGTGACGACGCGGGCGATGCGACCGTTGCCATCGAAGAAGGGATGGATACGGATGAAACTGTAATGAAAATGGGCGAGGAAACGGCAGACTTCGTCGATGTTGGAGGTTTTAACGTATTGGACGCTGTCGGTGAGGTCGCGAGCGAGGCTGTAGAGTTCGTTATAGACTTCGGCGCCGCCGCAGGGAATGTGGTGGAGGTCTTCGTCGCCGGGTGCACCGAAGCGGACATCGTGACCGCGAGGGCGTAATTCCCCAGTCTTGCGGTAGACGTGGCGGAAGAGGGTGTTGTGTTTTTGCTTCCAATCATCAATCCAGTCGGATTCGGTGCGCATGGCAAGGACGGTGCGGATGTCGATGGACTGTTCCAACTCTCTGACGAAGCCCATGATGACGTCGGCGAGACCTTGTTCTTCTGCTTCCCTGACGAGTGGATGGACGGAGCTGATGGAGTAGCGGCGGCCGGATTTATATTCGGGAGTTTTGCGGTATTTGCGCCAAAGGGTTTTGGCGGCATCCTCTTCGGCGATTTCGATGCGTTCAGGGTTGTGCGAGGGTGGGGTGGAGGCGTTTAGAGGTGGTTCAGGGGTGTTCATTGTTTCGTTCCCTCTTGTTCCGGCGTGGGTTCGTTCGGGTTTTGTTCGGGTTTTTGGGAGGGATTTGAAGAGGATTGAGCTTGGTTATTGGCAGAGGAAGTGCCTGGTGAGGTTGTTGGAGCGGGATTTGGTGATTTTTTGGAGGTTGAATGGGGCTTGGTGGCAGGCTTAGGGCGCTTCAAGAAAGGCAGCGCGGCGATGAGAGCGAGAGGGTTGAGACTGGGAGCGGTTTTGGGCTTGGTGGCGCTATGGGTGGGTTTGGCTCTGCTCAGGTCGGATTTATGGTTGGGTTGGTCGGGGTATTCGAGGTCAGTGCTTTCTTTAACGATGTCTTGAATCATGCCGCGAAGAAGGTTGGCCTGGAGAGCACCGAGTTCGTTGATTGAAGGACGTTTGACGCGGATTTTGACCCGGATAGTATTGAAGGGGAAGGGGTTTTTGAGGTCGGCGGGGGTGATGAAATAGCGCGTGCCATTGAAGTTATTGACCCAGCTAGGGTCGGCATGACTGGCTTGGACGAGTTCAGGGGTGGTATGGGGAGCGAGGGCTTTGAGGGTGCGTTCGGTAGCTTTGAGAACTTCGCGATATTGTTCGAGCATGAGGACTTCTTCGATTTCGTTGGCTTCGCTGGATTTGAGGGTGTATTCTTCGGCGGCGAAGGAGGGGCGGTCAGAGGCGGGGGTGGCGACGATACTCGGATGATTGAGGGCGAGTTGGAGCATACCGTCGGGGATAGGGCCGAGCGGCGAGCGAATGTAGGCGATGTCCTCAGGAGACATAAACTTTTTGCGGATGAGCTCTTTATGGACGAAGTAGATAACACGGGCAAAGCGCACCTTGTTGATGGGGGCTTTGTTGAGCAAGAGGATAGTTTTGGATAGTTGATAGAGGTCCATGGCTAGTGGCGGATGGTGAATTCGTTGCTATTGTCGGAGTAGGGGTGGTTTGAGCCGCGGAAGTTGGTGGGGCTTTCGCGAGTTTCGCGGGTGGTGCTGAGCCGGGGACCGGCGTTGTAGCTGGGGCTAGCGGTAGGGTTTGGGCTGGCGGCTGAGTTGGCATTGAGGCTGGGGCGTGCGGCATAATTCCCTCCTGTAGCTTTCAGGGCGACTTTGCCGGTGGCCTTTAGCTTTGGGTTGGCAACTTTGCCGAGGAATTTGGCTTCGGCGTTTCTAGCGGCGGTACGAGAGTTTGAGACGGAATTGCTGGATTTTGACGAAGTTTGGGTGGATTTTTCGGGAGATTTTGAAACGTTTTCGCGTTTTTGGCTGTTTTCGGGCGTTTTTGCGGGCTTTTCGGATTTTTGGCTCTGGGATGAAGGTGTGGGCTTAGCGTTAGCGTTTTTGCCTTCCTGACGCGTTTGGGGGGCTTTTGCGGCTTGTTTCTCGGCGACGAGCGAGCCAAGGTCTTTTAGCCCATTGCGTTCTTTGCCTTCGGCGGCGTTAGGGGAGAGTTTGAGCTTCTTGAAGTCGGCCTGAGGGGTGGGAGTGTACTGAAAAACTGGTTTTTTCGGAGTTTCGGGCTGATAATCGGCGTTATTCCCTGCCATGTAGCCGGCGCCATAGCCTCGAGTAGTGTAGCTATTGTTGATCTGGCGATTGATGAGGTCTTGCTCGCTGCCAGCGCGACCAGAATCGGAGAGCTCTTTCTTGTATTTTTCGGATTGTTCGATGGTGGCACGAATTTCAGCTTCAACTTCAGCGCGAGAGCGGGCATAGCCACGGCGAGAGGATTCGACGATTTTGTCGAAATTATCTTGAGGTGTGGTCGGGAGAGAGAGGGTGGTGGCGGAGAAAGCAGGGACTTTTTCGCCGTTAATAATCATGGAAATGACGAAATGGCGGTTGTTCATCTGGATGAGGTCGGATTGGTCGAAGACGGGCTCGAATTGTTTGGCGAGGATAGGGGCGTCGTCGGCGGAAACGCGGAAGGAGATGGTGGTACCGACGTTGCCGAAGACGGCATCGCGGACGGAGTCGGTCATCTGGGAGATATATTGGTTGGCGACGGTGAGGTTGAGACCGTATTTACGAGCTTCGGAAAGGATT
>CANAUU010000031.1 GCA_947364965.1 uncultured Candidatus Saccharibacteria bacterium
TCCCAACCGTTGATGGAATATCGGCGATAGGCATAATCCCAGCATCAGTATCAGAGCCATTTGCTATCGATGAAGAGTTAGCCTCATCGAAACTATCTGAAGCCTCTTCTAGGGCGCTAGCAGAAGAGCCCAAAACAGGATTTACCAGCATGAACGTCAAGACCAATAAGCCCAAACACCCTGTCCTCCCTACAACCGAACCTACTCTCCCCGAGCAAGCCAGCCCATCTGCTCTCCCGACACAGCTCACCCTCCCGGCAGCCGAACTCGCCCCACTAGTCCTATTAAAGTTTCTATCGCGCTTTAGCATAAAGGCCCTCCTTTTAGGTAATAGACACCTGCTGGGGCTACGCATCATTAAAAAGGCACCGCAGCGGGTGTCTATTCCTTCACTACAAGTTTGTTCGCGATTTCTCGGTTTCAAGGACTTGTAATCGCCACGATGCCATTTCAATCCTTGAAGAACCCAAAAATTCACAAAACAAACAAAACCAACTTGTACTAATGTGAAGAAATAGACAACCTAAGTATAACAGCCGCGTTCCGCTTTTGGCAAGTCTTGACTTTTTGTGAAATATAACCAATAAAAGGATTGACAGTTTGCGCAAAAATCAGCCAAAAGCGCCTTGACTTTTTATAGAAATACTCTCCTATAAAATACCCCTACCACTTTCTATGATTTTGTGGTAAAATTAGACAAAGCCTGTGTCTCGGAGGTGATTATGTCTGCTATAATTCCTAAGCGAAGGACGAATAATCCCCGTAAGGTAGCCTATATTGGGGCGAAGTCTTATAGCGACTAACTCCCGCCGAGCGTATTATGAATGCATATAAGCCAATATATCGTCATTTCAGGCACAAATAATAATATAAAGGAAAACTTTCATGGCAAGCGAAGTCACAGACCTATCAAAGCTCCGCAATATCGGCATCATCGCCCATATCGATGCGGGTAAAACCACCACGACCGAAGCAATTTTGTATCGCACTGGTCTCAAGCATAAAATCGACCTAGTCAAGGGCGGCACCGGTGGTGCTACGACTGACTGGATGGAACAGGAAAAAGACCGCGGTATCACAATTACTTCCGCAGCCGTCACTGCACAATGGAAGGGTCACAAGATTAACATCATTGATACCCCAGGTCATATCGACTTTACGGCTGAGGTCGAGCGTTCACTTCGCGTGCTCGATGGCGCGGTCGTGGTTTTCGATGGTAAAATGGGCGTCGAGGCTCAGTCCGAGACCGTCTGGCGCCAAGCGACCAAGTACGGTGTGCCTCGCATCTGCTTTGTCAACAAGATTAACCAGATTGGTGGCGACTTCTACAAATCCCTCGACAGCATTCATAAGCGCCTGTCGAAAAACGCCGTTGCGATTCACTTGCCAATCGGTTTTGAGAAAGACATCTGTGGTATCGTCGATCTCGTTGATATGAAAGCCTATACCTACAAAGATTATGCCGACCATGAGTTGACTGTCGGTGAAATCCCAGCCGATATGCTCGAGAAGGCCAAGAACGCTCGCTCGCTCCTTGTCGAGGAAGCTGTCCAGGCTGATGAAGCCCTCATGGAGAAATTCTTCAACCAAGGCGAAGAAGCGATTTCCGAAGTTGAACTGAAAGCCGCTCTTCGTAAGCGTGTGCTTGACGGCGACTTCTTCCTCGTCACTGGTGGTGACGGTCGTGGCGTGATTGTTGAGAAGGTCCTCGACCTTGTTGCTGATTACTTGCCATCTCCGCTCGATCGTGATCAGGGTCAGACCGTCGGTATCGACCCGAAGACCGGCAACCAGGTAGTTCGCAAGGCCGACAATAGCGAGCCTTTGACCGCTCTCGCCTTCAAAATTGCGACTGATCCTTTCGTTGGTAAACTTATCTTCGTCCGCGTCTACGCCGGCGTGATGAAATCCGGCAGTACCGTCCTGAACGCCACTACTGGCGACAAAGAGCGCATCGGCCGTCTCGTCCGGATGTTCGCCGATAAGCGCGAAGAAATTTCCGAGATTACTGCTGGCGATATTGCCGCCGTGGTTGGCATGAAAGAGGTGACGACCGGTACGACCATTTGCGACCCAGCCCATCCAATCCACCTCGAAGATATCACCTTCCCAGATCCTCCAGTATCTATTGCCGTCGAACCAAAGACTAAATCCGATCAGGAGAAAATGGGTCTCGGTCTCCAGAAACTCGTCGAAGAAGATCCGACCCTCCGCGTTCACACCGACGAGGAAACTGGCCAGACTATCATTTCTGGTATGGGCGAGCTCCATCTCGAAATTGCCATCGACCGTCTTCAGAAAGAGCATGGCGTCGAAGCCAACACTGGCGCTCCGCAAGTTGCTTATCGCGAAACTATTCGTGGCACCGCCGAAGCTCAGGGTAAGCACGTCAAGCAGTCTGGTGGTCGCGGCCAATACGGTGATGTTTGGATTAAGTTTGAGCCGAACGAAGCTGGCAAGGGCTTTGAGTTTGTCGACATGATTAAGGGCGGCGTCGTTCCTCAAGAATATCGCAAGCCAGTCCAGCAGGGTATCGAAGAAACCTTGAACGGCGGTGTTATCGCTGGCTACCCAGTTGTCGACGTGAAGGCTACTCTCTATGATGGCTCTTACCACGATGTCGACTCCTCCGAGCTCGCCTTCAAACTCGCTGGTTCTCTCGCAACTCGCGCTGGTATTCAGAAGGCTAACCCAGTTCTTCTCGAACCGGTCATGAAAATCGAAATCACCACCCCAGAGGAATTCATGGGCGACGTTATCGGCGACATCAACGCTCGCCGTGGTCGCATCGACGCTATGGAAGACTTGAATGGCGGTGCTAAGCTAATCAAAGCCTTTGCTCCGCTCGCCAACCTCTTCGGCTACACCTCTGACCTGCGCTCGATGTCGCAAGGTCGCGCCGCCAGCTCGATGGAGCTCTTCGGCTACGAGGAAGTCCCACCCAACGTGGCGAACGAAATCATCGAGAAGCGCAGCACGAAATAGTCTGCCTCTCACACAAAAGTCCTCTGGAAAACAGGGGACTTTTGCTATAAAGCACATTTCGGAGTATAATAAACGCAAACCATAATTTTACAGGCGCCAACCTTTATAGCCGTTATAGTCGCCACGAAAGAAAACCATGTCCGCAAAGATTTACATCATTGAAGACGAGCCAGTCATGCGCCAGAGCCTCGCTGACTTATTAAGTCAATCCGGTTATGAAACAGACACACTTGATTTTGAAGCGCAACCTTCGCGGCGCGATCTCGAAACCATCACTGAACAAATTCTCGCCGCTAAGCCTAATTTGCTCCTGCTCGACATCAATCTCCCCGGTCTAAACGGCGAACAGCTCCTGAAGACTCTCCGTGCCTCCTCCGAACTTCCGGTCATCATGGTCACGAGCAGTAATTCCGAGATGGACGAGGTTTTATCGATGAGCTATGGTGCGGACGACTACATCACGAAACCCTACAGCCCGCAGGTTTTGCTTCTCAGGATTGCGGCGGTTTTGAAACGCGTCGAAGCTCCGAGCAATGTCCGCAACTTTCGTCATCTCAATATTGACCTCGCTCGCGGCGTCATTACCGGCGCCGAAGCCGTCAATAGCACCAGCCAAAATTCCTTAAACGCTAATAGTCAAACCGCCACGAAGCCCGCCAAGCCTCGCCGTGTCCTGCTTACGAAAAACGAAATGATTATCTTGAGTCATCTCCTCGAGGCGAAGGGTGAAATCGTCACGCGCGACGCCCTGATGACCGACCTCTGGAATAATCAGGAATACATCAATGATAATGCCCTAACCGTCAATGTTAGTCGTCTGCGCTCGAAACTTAAATCACTCGGCGCCGATGACGCTATCGAAACTCGCAAAGGTCTCGGCTATATCCTCGCTTAAACTTATGGAACTCCAACGCCCAGCCCAGGAAATGGGAACCAAGCACCCAAACCGGAAAGTCCATGACAATCCCGCCAGCCTTCGCCATTTCCTGCGCGAAAAACTCTATTTCTTCCTGCTTTTCTTCATAATTCTTGTACTATTATTGCTTTTTCTAACTGCGCTTCGCACTAGCTCGGAAGCAATTATCGTTGTAGTTTTTCTGTTCACGGCTTTTTCCGTCACAATCCCGATCGTCGAATATTGGCGTCGTCGAAACTTTTACCAAAAACTCCTCCAGAATATCGCCAATCTCGACCGCGCCTACCTGGTTCTTGAAACCCTGACTCGCCCGAATTTTTATGACGGAGCCATCCTGTACGAGGCGCTCTATGCTATCAACAAGTCCATGGCCGAAGTTGTTCAAAATTATGACCTTGAGGCGCGGGAGTTTCGCGACTATATCGAGATGTGGATTCACGAGGTCAAAACTCCACTCGCCACTTTGAGCCTTATGACGAACGACCGTAAGATCTCTGCCCAGATCAATCGCCTCGATAGTTATGTCGAGCAAGTGCTTTATTTTGCGCGCGCCGAGAATGCCGAGCACGACTATCTCATTAAACCAGTTTCGCTCGATAAGATTATCTCTGTCGTTGCTACTAAAAACCGCGACCTTCTCCTCGCAAGCAATGTTGACTTCATCGCGACCGGCCTAAACCATGAAGTTTTCACGGATAGTAAATGGCTAGAGTTCATTCTTAATCAAATTATTCAGAACAGTATCAAATACCATAGCAAAACCATCAGACTCTCCGCAGCCAGCAACGACGAGGGAATCATACTCACAATCGCTGACGATGGTATCGGTATTTCCGCCAAGGATCTTCCTCGGGTCTTCGAGAAATCCTTTACCGGCGAGAATGGCCACGATAAAGCTAATAGTAAACACGGCAATTCGCTCTTGCCCAGCGGCGGTCAAAAGTCCACCGGCATGGGGCTTTATATCGCGAAAACTCTCTGCGACAAACTCGGCCACCAAATCACAGTTTCTTCCCCAAACCGTCATGGCACTACCGTCCAAATTACCTTCCCACGTCATGATTATTACACAATCATGCGACCCGAAAATCATACCTCCGCGCCAAAGCAACGTACTTTCGCCGACATAAATCATACCCCCGCGTCAGAAAAACATGACATTTCAAAAAAGTAAGTTTTTTGAAACCTTCAACAAACGACAAATCTCCCCGACTAAACTATAATCAAACTATTAAAACTCGAAAATTGTCCTCAGAAGACAAGCATGACAAGGAGAAACCATGAAAACCATTCTAGAGCTAGAGAGAGTCGAGAAATACTACGGCAACAAATCTTCGCTCACCAAAGCCATCAATAATATTTCTTTCAAAGTCGATGAGGGGGAGTTTGTCGCGATCATGGGCGCCAGCGGCTCGGGCAAGACCACCCTACTCAACATTATTTCGACTATCGATCGCGTGACGGCCGGGCATATCTACGTCGACGGTGACGATATCACCTCTCTGAAGGGTGAAGAGCTGAACGAATTTCGTCGCGAGAAACTCGGCTTCATCTTTCAGGACTTCAACCTGCTCGACTCGCTAACAGCCTATGAAAATATTGCCCTCGCACTCTCTATTCAGAACTTTTCCCCTGACGAGATCGATGACCGTATCAAGAAGGTTGCCAAGGAACTCAGCATTAGCGACGTTCTCGAGAAATATCCATATCAAATGTCCGGCGGTCAGAAACAGCGCGTCGCCTCGGCTCGCGCAATTATCACGGACCCGAAGTTGGTGCTGGCTGATGAGCCAACCGGCGCCCTCGATTCCAAGTCGTCCAAGATGCTCCTCGAACAATTCGAACGCTTGAACGAAAAATTCCAGACCACCATTCTCATGGTCACACACGACGCCTTTGCTGCTTCTTATGCTAATCGTGTTATCTTCATCAAGGATGGTAAAGTTTTCAACGAGCTTCGCAAGGGCGACGACACGCGCAAAGACTTCTTCGACGCGATTATTGATGTCATTACTTTGTTTGGCGGCGATGCCAGCGACGTTTTATAAAACAAATTTAGCAGACCAACAGAAAGGAAACTATGTTTATAAAACTCGCCCTCAAAAATATTCGCCGTAGTATAAAAGACTATGCTATTTATTTCTTCACGCTTGTGCTCGGCGTTGCGATTTTCTATGTCTTCAACGCTATCGAGAGCCAAACTGCTATGCTGGACATTAGCCAATCAATGTATGAAATTGTCGACCTGATGACTACAATTCTCCGAGCCGTCAGTGTCTTTGTTGCCTTCACGCTCGGCTTTCTCATTATTTACGCCTCGCGCTTCCTGATAAAACGGCGCGGCAAAGAATTTGGCCTCTACCTTACGCTTGGCATGGGAAAGCGCAAAATCTCGCGCTTGCTCCTCATTGAGACTTTCTTTATCGGCCTTATTTCACTCGTCGTCGGTTTGGTAATTGGCGTCCTTCTCTCCCAGTTCACGAGTGTGCTCGTTGCTAACCTCTTCGAAGCCAATCTTACTAATTTCACCTTTGTCTTTTCCGCCTCTGCCTGCATCCAGACCCTAATCTACTTCGGTGCCATCTACCTCGTCGTCATGATCTTTAACGCTATCAGTATCAGCCGCCAAAAACTTATCAATTTACTAAGTAGCGCTCGTCGCAGCGAAACCATCAAAACCAAAAACCCTTGGATTTGTCTGGTTGTATTCCTGATTTCCGCCGCAATGCTTGCTTGGGCTTACTATGCTGTCACTGCTGGTATCGAAGCCGTCTTGATGTCAAGTGAAAGCATGGTGCTTGTCGTCCTCGCTGCGGGCGGCGTTGCTACGTATCTCCTCTTCTGGTCACTTTCTGGGTTGCTCCTCAAGATTTTCATGGGGTTAAAGAAAGTCTACTACCATAAACTCAACAGCTTTACTTTGCGCCAGTTTAGTAGCAAAATCAATACTACGGTTCTTTCAATGACTGTCATTTGTCTTATGTTGTTCTTGACAATCTGTATCTTCAGCTCTGCTATGTCGATTCGCGATTCCATGAACGCTTCCGCCCGCCAAAATATGCCAGTAGATGTCGAGTTTGAGATCCCGTTTGACACGGCCGACAAGCTTGAGAATTTCTATACCGAGCGAGGAGTCAATCTGAACGATTGGCTGGGCGCTAGTGCCGACTACCAGCTGCGCCGCCTCGACGATCTTCGATTGAGCGATACTTTGGGCGAGCTCTACGATGAGTATAAGACCGAGATGCCGACGGTTGCCTATGATTATCTTGAACCAACCATAACGGTCAGCGAATATAACCAACTTGCTCGTCTCTTCGGCAACGAAGAAGTATCGCTCGCGAAAGATGAATATGCCATCCTCGCCAATTATCAACCCATGCTCGAAATGCGCAACCGCGCGCTAAAAAGTGGCGCCAAAATTAAATTTGCCGACCGCACTCTGAAACCAAAATACGACAAATGTTTGGAGGGAATGTATCAGTTGAGCAGTGTTGCTAATAGTAATTCCGGGCTCATTATTATCCCCGATGGTATTCAAACCGACCCCGAAGAAACCCATATTATTGAACGCAAAGTCGCCAAGTACCGCGACGACGTCGATAAAAAAGAGGCCGAAAAGGCTATTACTAAAGCTGCTGAGCTTCTATCGTATGATGATGACTACTTTTTCTATGTTCAAACCCGTCAGGAGATTCTCGATGATAGTGTCGGACTTTCAGCGCTAGTCACCTTCATCGGTCTTTATCTCGGGCTGATCTTCCTCATCTCTAGCGCCGCCATCCTTGCCCTGAAGGAACTTTCCGAAAGTAGCGACAATCGTGAGAAGTTCAATATGCTGCGCAAAATTGGCGTCAGTGAAAAAATGCTGAATCGTGCACTCTTTAGCCAAATCGCTATCTTCTTTGCCTTCCCGCTGCTGATTGCTATCATCCATTCAATCTTTGGCATGATCTTCTGCAGCTTCATTATTTCTAGCTTTGGTGGACGCGAGCTCTTTGGCCCCATTCTCATGACTGCCGGGCTTCTCGTCATCATCTACGGCGGCTACTTCCTTATCACCTATTTCTGCAGCAAGAGCATCATCCGCGACCAACGCAACTAGTTATGCCAGAGCATGATGGCAATTGTCTAGCAAAGGTTCTTTGAAGAGTATAAGACTTGGCCAAGCGGCCTGGAGCGGCTCGAGAAGAACTTTTGCTAGACTTGGCGACTTCATGCTATAATATCCCCATGGAGCTTGTGCTAATCCTCTTATTAACCCTAAATTTCATCTTGCTGATTATTTTAGTTATCAGGAAACCTGTCGCTCGCGTTGATACTACTAGGCTGGAGGAACGTCTCATTCGCGTTGAAGGTCAACTCGACAAACTCACACCGAAAATCGAAGAAGCCTTCCGCGAAAATCGCCGCGAGATTACGACGAATCTCCAAGATAGCCGTAAGGAACTTTCCGACAACTTGCAACTCATCCAGAAAACCGTCGATACTCGCGTCAAAAGTCTTCAGGATGATAACTCGAAGAAGCTGGAAGAAATGCGCCTCACCGTCGATGAAAAACTCCAGAAGTCCGTCGAGGAACGCTTCAACAATAGTTTCAAGCAGATTTCCGGTCAACTTACACAGGTTTATCAAGGTCTCGGCGAGATGAAAAATCTCGCCCATGGCGTCGGCGATTTGAAGAAGGTCATGGAGGGCGTGAAGACGCGGGGGATTTATGGCGAAGTCCAGCTTAGGAATATTATTGCCGATAGCCTCACTAAAGATCAATATCTCGAAAATGCCCCAATCAAGCCGAGCTCGAATGACCGCGTCGAGTTCGCTATTAAGATGCCCGGACAAGGAGAGAGTCAAGTCCTACTCCCCATTGACTCCAAATTCCCGGTCGAGAATTACGCTCGCCTGATCGAGGCTTACGACCGCAGCGACAAAACCGAAATCGACAGTTTCCGCAAGGCTCTTGCGAATGACGTCAAGGAACAAGCCAAGAAGATTGCTACCAAATATCTTGACCCGCCCGCGACGACCGATTTCGGGGTGATGTTTGTCCCTACCGAAAGTCTGTATGCCGAAATCTTGCGCATTCCGGGGCTTTTCGATGAAGTGCGCCAAAAGCAGAGCGTCACAATTTGTTCGCCTTCTACCTTGCCGGTTATTCTGTCCGGGCTCACCATGGGATTTCGCACTGTAGCAATCGAAAAGCGTTCCGCCGAAGTTTGGCAGACTCTCGGTGCGGTCAAAACCCAATTCTCGAAATTCGGTGACCTGCTCGACGCCACCAAGAAAAAACTCCAGGAAACCGTCAATAAAATCGATTCCGCTTCCACAACCTCACGCCAGATTGAGCGCAAACTCAAGGCAGTCGAGACTTTGCCAGAAGCCGAAAGCGTCAAAATGATTGGAGAGCTTGAGGTCTGATGGAAACCTTTCAAGAGCATAGTCTAGCTACTTGGTTTCTGCTCTTTTTGGCTTACTCTTGTGCTGGCTGGGCGATGGAAATCGTTGTCACCCTACTCCAGAAAGGTCGCTTCACGAATCGTGGCTTCTTCATCGGACCAGTCTGTCCGATTTATGGCGTTGGTGCCACTCTGGGCACGCTCGCAATCGGCCATGTTGAGAATCTTATCGCGATTTTCTGCGTCTCAGTTGTTGGCGCAGGGCTGCTCGAATAT
>CANAUU010000032.1 GCA_947364965.1 uncultured Candidatus Saccharibacteria bacterium
GCCACCGTTCGCCTCAACGAGGAAGTCCAAGGTTTTGTCGATGATGAGGCGATTCCTGATGTCTTGACGGACCTCTGGTTTTTTCAGGTTCTTGAGGGCTTCAGCGGAACGCTGGTAGACATCGCGAAGTTCGTTCACCTTTGCGTCGACTTCTTCGTCGCTGGCAGTGATTTTCTGGTCACGAGCGAGAATCTGAAGAATGAGTGAAGATTTCACTCGAGCTTCGGCGACGGCGCGGGCTTCTTTGTCCCAATCTTCCATAGTTTGACCGGCGCGTTCAAGATACTGCTCAAAAGTCATGCCGTGGCTGGCAGCATTCCTGGACATATCATCTTTGATGAAGCGAAGCTGGTCACGGATGAGGATTTCCGGAGCGGAAACCTTCGAAGCCTTCACGAGTTCGGCAACGAGGTCTTCGCGATATTTCTCGATGGCACGGTGGCGATTCTGAGTTTCGAGGTTATGCTTGATATCGGCTTTGAGGTCGTCAATGGTTTCAAAGTTGCCGCATTTTTTGGCAAGTTCAGCGTCAAGAGCTGGTTTTTTGATTTCATTAACTTGTTTGACGAGAACCTCGAAGACGGTTGGCTGACCGGCGAGGGTTTTCTCTGGGTAATCCTTCGGGAAGGTGATTTCAAGGTCGAATTTGTCACCAGCAGCGTGCCCGACGATACCATCCTCGAAACCAGGAATGAACTGTCCTGAACCGAGAGTCAAATGATGATCTTTCGCACTGCCGCCGTCAAACGGCTCGCCCTCGCGCTTGCCGACAAAATCGATAATCACTTCATCGCCGAGCTCGGCAGCTTTCTTGGCAACGATTTTCTCGGCGTAAGCATTAACGATGTTGTCGAGGATATCCTGAACATCTTTCTCGGATGGCTCAGTTTTGTCCATTTTGGCTTTCAACTTCTTATAGTCGCCGAGCTTGACATCGGGGAGAATGTCGGCGGTAGCAGTATACTCAACAGTGTCGTCGGGAACATATTTCGTGACGTTTACGTTTTCGACAGCAATAGGATTCTGTTTTTCTTTCTCGAAAGCGGCCGGCATGGTTGTGCGGACGGCGATATCAAGGGTCGCATTAGTGATTTCGTTTGGATCAACATTCTTCTCGACAAGCGAGGCTGGAGCCTTACCCTTGCGGAAGCCCTGAACCTTCAGATTGGCAGCGAGGCGCACCAAAGCCTGTTCGCGCGCGGTCTTAAGATCAGCGCCGTCGAGCGTCACTTTCACTTCCACCCTTGTATCAGATAATTTTTTCGTTGTAGTCTTCATTCTCTAATTATAACACGTTATAATTAGAGAATGGCTCAATTCGCGTCACCAAAAGAGTGGAACTCTTTTGTATAGACGCTTCATGAGCTTCATTCCTATATTAAATTATATCGCACTTTTTGGCGTTAGGGGGTGATGACGCCGCGTTTTTCGCTGGTGCGGAGGTGGCGGATGGTGTCGCGGACATCGGCGCCGAGCTTCACTTTTGGATTAAGGACGCCGAGCGGGTCGAAGGCTTCTTTGATGCTATTATATAATTGGCGTTCGCCGACGCCGAGGGTTTTCGCCATCATGAGGGCTTTGACGCGGCCTTCAGGGCCGTTCGCCGTGATAGAACCTTGACAAGAATCAACCAACTCGCTGTAGAGCTTCAAGAAGTCGATGATTTTCTTACGCCCGTCGATGGTTGTGCAGTCAAAATCAGGGCGCACGGTATAGCTTGAGGTCGCAAACGAACCGTAAACTGGGAGCTCGACGCCGAGGGTTTTCTCGAGGTTCTTGACGCCATCGAGAAAATCGCCGAAGTGCATACTTGGGACGAAAACGTCATCAAGAATTGCCGTGCGTTCACCGCGGTTATCATCGTTGAGATAACTTAAGAGCGAGTTATTGAGGCTTTGGAAGGCCTCGGCGTTCTCTGGGGTTTCTTCGACGTAGAAGGTGCCAGTCGGGAGCGCTTCAAGACATTGACGAATTTTCTTATTGGAACGAAGTCGCCCGTAGTTAAAAGCGATCGTGACGGCAAGGCCCTTGCCAAGTTTGCGCACGAAGAGATCAGGCTTCTTGCCGTGTTCGCTGGCTTTTTCGAGAATACGAAGATCGTAAACTTTCAGAGTTGATGGATCAAGATCACGAGCGTAATTCAGGAAACGCTGGGCAGCTTTCAGATCATGAAACGAAATCAGCATACGACGGGGCGCCGACGGCAACGGCTCGACGTGTAGGATGACGTCAGAGATAATGCCAAGAGTGCCCTGAGAGGCGAAGATTAGAGGAAGGAGGTTGAGAGAGCGGCTAGTGCGAACGTGGGTGATGTTCGCATAGCCAATCGCGTCGAAGGGGCGCATTGTGCGATCGAGGATGGTATCGGCATATTCATCGAGAATCCGCTCAATTTCGCGATAGAGCCGACCTTCGGCAGTGTCCTCAACGATTTTCGATTCAATCGTACGAAGACTACGGGGGGCAAGTTGGATGAGGTCTCCGCTTGAAAGGATGATTTCGGCTCGCTCGACAAAGTGATAGATACCGCCATAACGACTAGCGAGACCGTCGACCGGGCAAGTGGCAATGAGACCGCCAATCGTAGCGTTTTGGTCATAATCAATTGGGAGCCAAAGCCCCTGCAGTGCGAGCGCGGTATTCAACGCCCCGAGCGTGATGCCCGGCTGCACGCGCACGAGACGCCCGCGAATATCGATTTCTTCAATTTGGTTGAGTTTTTCGGTCGAAATAACGAGCCCAGAACCGATGCTAGCGCCGGTTTTATCAATTCCGGTGCCACGGACAGTGACCGGAAGCTCAAAATCGCGGCTAGCAAGCTGGCTGGTAAAGCGGAGAAGTTTGCGGATGTCGTTGGTGGTTTCGGGGATAGCGACTAGGCGTGGGGTAATTTTGAGAATCGAACGGTCAGTCGCGTAAGCCTCGCGGATAGAGAGACGATCAAAAACATTGCCAAGGATATGCTTATTCAAATATTCTGCCAGTTTACTCACCAAAACCCACCTATTTAATCTACTACTATGATAGCATAGGCGCTATAGTTTGAAAATGCTTGACTTTTTTGACAATGTGTGCTATACTGATATTATATAGCCCTCGCGGAGGGATGGTTTTGTGTGGTTTCTGCAGATTTTATGAAAAGGATGACTTATCACGAGCATATACCAAAGAAGTGCTGGGTTGGAGAACACCAGAAGATTTGCTATGCTTCGCAAGAGGAAGCCGAAGCGGCAGCGCTGGTGGCGGAACATGATTATGGGGCGCCACATCTGGGGGTTTATAAATGCGAGTTTGGCGACCATTGGCATTTGAGCTCGCATGAGCGCATGCGACAGAGATAGTGGCGCGATAAATTAGCGATATTGCCGGCTGATGAGGCCGGTGTTTGGCGCTTTCGGGACTGCGGGGCGAGTCTTGATGGGCGGTTTAGGAATATTTGGGAGAGTGGGAACGCCGGGTTCGGCCCCTTCGGAGGGAGCCGCCGGGTTGGGGTTTGTAGGTGGGTTTGTTGGATTAGTAAGGTCGGAGATTGAGATGGTTAGTGAACTGCTAATACCACGTTCATCGGAGATGGAGTATGGCGTAAGAGTGATGGTAAGGTCTTCTTCTGTGGGTGTGTCTTGGAGAGTGAAGGAGCCAGCGCCATCTTTGATTTCGACAAAGCCGCGGACGAGATTGTCGGTCGTGAGAAGTGCTTTATTGCCGTCCGACCTGAATGATACGACGACTGCGTTGTCGGATTGTGGTGAGGCTTTAAGTTCGGAAACGGTGGTTAGAGTGAGAGGTTGATTTGAGATGACGACATGGGCAGACATGGTACTAAACCTGCCAGTTTGATCAGTGATGCGGACTTGGATGTGATGGTTGGAAACTTGGCGATAAATATGATGGAGGATTGGTCCGACATCGGCAAGTTCGAAAGTTCCGTCACCGTCAAGATCCCAGTCGAAGGTCAACTGACTATCTGGAGCATACGAGGAAGAAGAATCGAAAAGAAGTTCCTCGCCGACTTGGGCAGCATATTCGGAAAGAGTGAGGCGGGCAACTGGACGGTCATATATTGCGTTTGTCATGGCGGACAGGTCAACGCGACCCAAGGTAAGGACTTGACCAGAGGTAGCGTTGGCAAGTTTTTGATAGAAATAGTCAACGCCGCGATGACTAGGAACGATGGGGAAAATGTTGACGGGGTCGATTTCCAAACTGCGCTGGACGACATCGCTAAAAGTCGTGCCATCGTAATCGGGATTATGATATTCGGCATCGGTGAGGAGGACTATGGACTTTGTAGCGCCGGCTTGCCATTGGAGACGGTTCATGGCGTAAAGCATGGCCGAGAGGGCGGATTCTGGCACGTCGCGCCCGCCACCACTGACGGTCAACCCATCAATGGCGGTATTGAAATGGTTGAGAGTGCAAGAGAAATTACACATTTCTTGAGGCGCAAAATCGTGGCGTAGGTCGCGATATTGGATGAGAGCAATGTTGCCACCGTCGGCTTTGACTTTGGCGGCGAGTTTCTTGGCCTCGGCGCGGTATTGATCAATGACACCGTCCATGGAATAGGTCGTGTCGATAATGAAGGCAACGTTATGCTTGGCGATCTTGGGAACTTCGGACCAGGCATCATGCTTCGGAAAAGCGAAAGCAAGTTTTTTAGCGATTACTGCGGCGGCGTCGCGGTAGAGATTGCTAGAGGCATAGGAGGTATGGTCGGAGATACTAGCGCCGGAGCTACACATAATGTCTTTCTCATTACACCAGGTGCCAAGTTTGCCCTGATAATCGTCGGGCTGGTAGGGGCGATAGCTGCCGAGAATACCCTCGTAAGCGCGACAATCGGGAACAGAAATACGATAAGGAGATAAGTTGAGTCCGCGGCAAGCGTCGGGAGTTTTTGGGATGGCGCCGAAGTAAGTCGACTTGCCTTCGGGAAGATAGAGCTTTGGGTCACCAAAGGTGGAAACGTAAATGATTTTATCAGCGTTGAAGGCGGGTAGGGCGGCGGATAAAACCATGGCGCCCTGGGAGTAGCCACCGAGCACGAATTTCGTGTTTGGGCAGAAATCGGAAACTCTTGAGATGTAGGCGCGAAGTTCCTTAATCCCCTCTTCGACACTGGCGCCAAAGCGGAAGGCTTCGCCACTGCTAAAATATGCTCCGACGAGGTTGACGTAGCCTTCAAAAGAATCGCTGACGGCAACAGCGGGATACTGATGACCGCTCTGCGGCTGGCTACCCAACTCATAGAAACTATATTTGAAACCGGATGATACTTCTCCGATGGCGTCGGCGATTTCGTCGTGCCAGGCGGACATACTGGGACCGCCTAAAGCTTCGCCGGAGCCGCGCGCGAAGATAAAACGTACGTCGTCGCAGCTGCTAGCCTGGGCGAAAGCGGACGGGCTGAAGAAATTGAAACTACAGCTAGCTATGGCGAAGATAAATGCGACGGCAAAATAGCGCAGCCTGATCAGGTCGCAGAGTTTAACGGGGTTGCGCAGTTTGGTCGTACTGCGAGGTTGGTGATTGAGTGGTGATTTCGGCGGGGTTTGTGGTGAGATTTTGTGTGTTGGCTTGACTGGATTTTTTGACGGCATTTGTCCTCCGTGGGTATGAAATTAATATTAGGCGGAGTATAACAAAATTTTTTCAAAAATAACAAGCACAAGTGTGTTAAAAAGCGAATTTCATGGAAAGTGCTCTGCTTAAAGCCGAAACCGCCCTGCTTATCGAAAGCAAAAGCGGCTTGAAAGTTAGCGCAAGCGACTTAGGCGTTAGCTTAGGCGCGTTCAAAATTAGCAGAAACAGAATGGGAAGTTAGCGGGGGTTGATGAAGATTGATGGAAGCAGGGTAGAATTGGGCGGGGTGACTAGTAATTACCAAGTAATTTCGGGAAGATTATGCGAGCGGAGAAACTCGTTTGCCTTTAAGAAATGGCCGTTGCTAAAGAAGCCATTATAGGCCGAAAGTGGCGAGGGGTGAGCGGATTCCAGGATTAGGTGTTTCGACTGATCAATGAGAGGCTTCTTGCTACGCGCATCGCGACCCCAAAGCAGAAAAACGAGATGGTTGCAATGTTCGTTCAGGTACTTGACGGTTGCTTCGGTGAAAGTCTCCCATCCCTTGCCGCGGTGCGAACCGGCCTTGTGGGCTTCGACGGTCAAAACATTGTTGAGGAGAAGAACTCCTTGCTCTTGCCAGGCTTTAAGGTTGCCGGTTTGATTCGCGTGCGAACCATATTCGGCGTCAATTTCTTTATAGATATTGACGAGCGAGGGAGGGATGGGCTGCGAGTCGGGGACGGAAAAGGCAAGGCCGTGCGCGGCACCGGGCGTATGATAGGGGTCTTGGCCGAGAATGACAACTTTGACGCTATTCAAATCGGTCGTGAAGGCACGGAAAACTTGAACTTTGGCCGGGAAAACACGGCTAGTTTCGTAGGCGGAATGAAGAAACTGACTTAATTCCTTAAAATATGGTTTCTGAAACTCGGAGTCGAGGAAATTTTTCCAACTTTCGTGCATGGCAGCCTTTCTTTGATCTAAAGATTAGAGATAGTTATTTTTTGGATTTGGAAGCTTTTGTTGCGGTTTTCTTTGGGGATGACTTTGAAGCGGTCTTTGTAGTGGGTTTTGCGGTGGTCTTTGTGGCGGGTTTCGCGGAAGAGGTTTTTGCGGAGCGAGTAGTCGACCTGGAAGCTGATTTCGTGGTGAGTTTTTTCTGATTGCTGCCGGGCGACGTGGTAGCATTTTCGGCAGAGGAAGATTTTTCGGAATTAGTAAAGTAAACTTGCTTATCTTCAGGAGATTTTTTGTCGCCGCGGAGGCAAGCAATGATAAGACCGGCACCGAGAATGAGCGTTAAAGTCGCGACGAGGAAACTGAACCCTGGGATCATGCCGGCACAAGTAATCAATAGGATGCCGATGAGGGCTTCGACCAGCATTGGTAGCGTGCAATGACAGAGTTTCTCGACGATGACGTGACCGAGCCACGCGCCAACAAAGGCTTTGGCGAGGTAGAAAATAAGGCAATAGACACCGATAAGGAAAATACTAGTAGAGATAGCAAAGAAGCTGAACAGAAAGAGGAGCGAAAGCAGCGGCACAATAATCATGAAACCGAAGCCAAACATTAGATCAATGCCAAAGCGCTGGACATTCGCCTCGCGGGCAATAGCTTGATTTGTGCGCGGGAAGACGAGAAGGATGATAGCAAAAGTGACGAAGAGGCCAACTACGCTCATCATCTTGGAAAGCCAGATTTCTCCGGCAGTGATGGTGTAGGTTTCCGGAGTGTAAGTTTCGAGCTTACTACACTTCACGTTTGTGAGACCAGAAACTTCAGCATCGTCGTTATAGCTCAAGGTGCCGTCGATTTTAACTTGGCCTTGGAAGGTAATAGTCTCGGCACCGAGGTTAACATTACCCTTAATGGTGGCGTCCTTCAAGATGACGTGCTTTGCGGCTAGAGAAACATCGCCTGGGATATCAGCTTCAATTGAGATAGTTTGAGCACCCGCAAAAACATCTCGACCGACTTTGGCGTTTTTGGCAATGGTGATTGTTTTGCCGGCGGCGAAGAGATCCTTTTCGGTGGCAGCGTCAAAAGTGACAGTGTTGCCGGCGATGAAGGCATATTCGGATTGAGAGTTTAATTTCAAATTGTTGCCAGCAGCGAAGAGGAGTCCGCGAGAAACTTGGTCGACGGAAACATTATTGCCGGCGTAGAGCAAGTTCTTACCAAACCAGAAGATGCCGGCATCATTTCCGATTTCTTCGGAGGAGAAGGTCGGAGCAGGCAAGGCGGGCTCGGCAATTTCACTGGTAGGTGTGGGCTCAGAGAGATTGGTGGGGACAGGAGCTCCAGCATCGACCGCCCAAGCCGGAACGATAGTCAGACCCGCGACGGCGAGACTTAAAATTGGTATTAGTAATAGTTTACGTAGCTTCATATTCCCTTTCTGCCACTGCTATTTAATATGCTTATCAATTTCGACGTCGGAGATTTCGTATTTGCGACGTTGCTGGATGTGAGTTAATAGTTTGGTGGCGCCCCAGCCGATAAAGGCGAGGATGAAGAAATAGACGACGCCAAAGGTTGTAAACTCAGGTTCAGATTCGGTAAAGAGGCTCAAGATGGCTGCGCCGGCAGACATGGAGGTGACGATGGTGAGACTGTTGATGGAGCCAGAAGTGACATCTTGTTTAATGCCGTCAAAAAGTTTTTTGGGCGGAATGAACGTAATGCTCGGTCATATCCCAAAGATCTTTGATATATTCAAGGGTATCACGGAGGGTTTCGTAGCGATAGCCGGAAATGGCGAGAAAATCGGTGAGTTCTTGATCTTCTTTGGCGATGCGTTCGCGAGTGTGAATATAAGTCGACATTTGCTCAATGCGACCGTCAATCAAAGTGACAGTTTTCGCATAACTTTCGAGCTTAGTTGAAAACTTAACGATATCGCTACCGCGGACTTTGGCACGGTCTTTGACATCATCAATGCGTTCCCAGATAATCCGATGAAGGTTCAGATAGCGATGCAACTGGCCTTTGAATTCGCGAATGAAGACTTGTTCTTCAATGTAGCGCTCAATGCTGGCCGTCGTAGCTTTCTTATTGTTGATGAAATAATATTTGTCGCCGCGAAGAACGCTGTAGTTTTTGTTATCGAATTCAAAGTATTTCTGGCGTTCGGTGCGGGAGAGCAGCTCCGCAATTTCTTCGCGTTTAGCATTATTGCAGACGATGAAATATGGGTAGATATTCTCGATATGAGCAAGCTCCTTCGGAACGGGTGCACCCAAGCTAAAAAGATAATTAATCGCCGGGGAGAGGCGACCTTCGTAATAATCCTTCAAACGCTCAACGTCAGCAAACATAGTTTCTTCGCTAACTTGTTGGCTGCTGACAATGATTAGACCATCTTCACAGATTTTGACCTGGATCTGCTCACTGGTCGTGAATTGAACAAACTCCTCGCCGGCCACACCATATTCGATGCTGCCAATGGCGAGGTCATGATGTAGTTCTTCGAGTTTGCGTTTGTTTAATTTGAGCTGCGAAGATCCGTCGCGAAGAAAGTCATAAATCTCCGACAACTGGAGCATGGTGCGCTGGAACCAACCACCGATGTAGATGCTATCAATTTTCATTTTGCCTCCCGTGGCACGCGACTAAGGATAACTCCGGTCGCAGATTACCTCACTATTTAATTTTATGATACCATAAAAAGTTTGGGTTGTGTAGAAAATCTGCTAGTGGTGGGGGTTTCGGGAGAAGCGTCGGCTTAATAAAGTTGTTGGAGGATTCCCTATCGGAGGATTTCGACAAGTTTATGGCGAGAGGCGGCGCCGGATTTGATGACGACACAGGATTTCGCGACATGAAAATGCGCGGCGAGCAGTTTGATGAGGGCGGTGTTAGATCGGAAGAGCGTCGTGTAGGGAAAGAGTGTGTCAGTACGTGTAGAT
>CANAUU010000033.1 GCA_947364965.1 uncultured Candidatus Saccharibacteria bacterium
ATTGATTGAAGCTTGTAGCGGAGATTGAGTTCGACTGAGACGGCTGCGTCTAGGCTCTTTGGGTTTGGTGTTGTTATGGAGGGGCTTGAAGTGGTGAGGTGGTTGAGAGGAAAGGGATTGAGGTGGATTTGGGGAAAATAGGGGTTGTAGGGAAAAAGAATCTGTGATATAATCGGGAAGATATGATTACTAGAGAGAAAAAAGCCGAGGCGATGGCGAAGCTCGCCCGCAGCAAGGATGATGTGGGTTCTCCTGAGGTGCAGGTGTCGATTTTGACGGAGCGGATCAAAGAAGTGACCGAGCACGTCAAGAACAACAAGCACGATTTCATGGCGAAGCGCGGGTTGATGCAGATGGTTGGGCAACGCAAGAAGTTGCTGAAATATCTCGAGAAAACTGATTTCGAGACTTATAAAAAGACCATTGCGAAACTCGGTTTGCGCAAATAGTTTATCGTTGCGAGTTAGCGGATTTTGGTTTGCGGCTTGTGATAGCAAAAGGCTCCCTCTTACGGATGGGAGTTTTTTGGTGGGAGTTGAGTGGCGTGGTGTATAATTAAAGCATGAACGAGATGCTAGAAGGACAATCCGAAGATTTAGACCAGCAAGAAGTGACGGGTTGGGAGGAATTGACGGAGGAGAATAAGATTCCGGGCGTGACGTGGGACGAGCTGGCAGACGTGGAGATGGCTGAGGCAACCAGCGGGGGTGGATTTGACGTAGGTAAGCGTGAGCTTGGCGCGGGTGAGGATGTTGGCGCGGGCGAAAGTAGCGGTATGAGTGAGAATGCTAATGTAGGTGAGGATGTTGGCGCGGGAGGTATATCGGAGAAGGTGGAATTGGACTCTGCGGCTGGTCTTGAAACGGCGGATATTCAGCGGAAGGTAGAGCAACTTCGGGGGTGGATTGATTTGGAATCAATAGCGGAGGAACAGGATTCGGAAGGATTGGCGGCGGCGCTTCAGGAAAGTGCAGAGCGGCGCGAGCGAGTGGATGAGAATAAGGTGATGCTAGCGGAGAAAGATGGAAGGTATGCCGAGATTCAAGACAGGTATGACAGAATACCTGAGGAGGTTTATGGCGCAAAGCGAGCTTTGGAACAGTATGACTACGAGCAGAGGCGGGGGATTTTTAGTGGAGTGAAGAAAGCCTTAGGCTTGGGTGTGAAGAAACGATCGGCGTTGATGCAGGAGATTGAAGATTTAGAGGCGGAGCGGGCACAACTTTGGCGAGAGCGGAGCGATATTGAAGAGAGCAGACGGGAGTTGGAGACGGTGTTGGCGGATACTGATGTGGATGGGCTGAAGCGAGAGTTCTTGGAGAAGTTTGAGACGCCTTTGTCGCCGGAGGAAAAGAAGGAGGGGTTGGACTTTGAAGCGCTAGGGCAACTTTCGACAGAAGAGTATTTGAGATTATGGCGGAGGTTGAATCCGTTTTATGTGACGCACGTGACGCGACAGGGGGTGCGTGATCATAATGCAATGATTTATCACTCGGCGGGGATGGGTGAGTTTCATGATGGGATGGTTGGGGTGCTGGCGGATGATAAGGTGTTGAGGACGCCGGCGGAGGTGCGATTGGTGCTAGGAAGGGAGCTAACGGAGCAGAATGTTGGGAAGGCGCTAGATAAGATGCTCTTCCAAGATGAGGTGGATATTGAAGGGCGGCGGGCGCAAGGGGCGAGCGACCAAGTGATTTTGGATGAGCTAGTGGAGGGGTTGCCGGTAAATACGACGATTGCGGCGGCTGAACCGTGGGCGGATAAGCGGGCGGTGCACTTTGCACAGTTGATGGCTTTGGATGAATATTATGGCGGAGAGAGTGGCAATGAAGCGCTGTTTGTGTTCCCAACGGATGTGATTGCTTCGCAATGTCGCTTCGGTGGGCATATGAAAAATAATTTGATAACGGCGGAGACGGGAGCAGAGCAGAAGTGGAATGATATGTTTGTGTGGCCGCAAGAGAAGGATATTTCGATTGATGCGGGATTGACGTTTTTGCCAAAGTCGATGATGGTGGATCCAGAAACGGGCTCAAAATATCAGACGACAGTGATCGAACGGGATGGGCGCGAGGTAAGAGTGCCAGAGGTGGATGAGGAAGCGATACAGAAGTTTTCGGAGTGGATAAAGACTTTGAAGGAAGAAGATGAGGCGGTGCAGGCTTTCACGGCTTATGGCGGGAAGCGTAATGTTAATTTGTTGCGAGAGAGTGCGTTGGAAGCCGGGGTGTCTGAGCGGATTTTGGATGATTTGACTGGCCTGGGGGAGGATTTTCCATATCGATTATTGGAGTTTTTGAGGGGTGGGGATTTGAGCAATATGATGTGGACGATCCCGGAGGAGGAATTGGCGGCGATGACGCCAGGGCAGCGACGAGAGCGTTCGATTAGGGATTATTTAGAGGACCGATCGTCGACTTGGAAGTTGGCGGAGAATCCGGTGCCGGCGGAGGAATACTGGGAGGGGTATTTTCAGCGACATCCAGAACAGAAACCGGCGCATATCATATATTATGATGGTAGTCCAAGTCGAGCAGTGCGGAAGACGCTGGAGGAAGCGGGGATTTTGAGTGAGCTACCAGTTCGGTATGACTATGGCAGAACGACGCAACAAGAAATTACTGGGAAAGGTGATAGCCACGAGAGGGATGGGGACTGGCTGGGGTTTGAGGAGAATCATGTGGTGGATGAGCGTGAAGATGAGATTTTGCAGGGTGAACATCGACGGTTTAATGAAATGGCACGGAAGATTATTGCGGAGCATTATGGTCTGGCGGCGGAATAGAGGTTTGCTGGGCAAGTAGCTACGGATAGGACTTGGTATATAGATGGGGCTTGAGCATCGAAGGGCGGGGCTTCGGTGTTGGATTGAGTTTTGAGACAGGAAAGGGAAATAAGGCAAGAAAGGGAAAACCGCCCTTCTCGGCGAGAAGAGCGGTTTGGGCAAGGTGCGAGGGGAGAAATGACAAGAGGTTAGCTTAAATCGTGTTCTGGGGGGGTAGCAATTTTAGAGGGGTTGACGGTATCGTCGGCCTTGTCGGCAGCGCCAGGCATATCGGAGGCGGGTTCGATGATGACAGTCTTGCCTTCGATGAGACAGCTGGCAGCTTCGTTCTTGATGAGACGTTTGGCCTCGGCGACATACTCGTCGATGAAGTTGGCGACAACTGCGGCAATTTCATCGGGCGTCATTTCGCGGCGCGATGAGCCGTCGTAGTTAGCCCAGAAGGGGTTGAGCGCCGTGCTCAAGACGAAGCGAATGCTTAGATCGAAGTTGGTCGGGTCTTGCGCCAGGGTATAGACGAAGCTCAGGCGGCAGTAGTCGTTTTCGAACGGCTTCTTGCTGCTGCGTTTAGCTGCGCGAGCCTGCCGGCTGCCGCGATCACCATGAAGCATGAGATGCTTGTAGTCGTGGACGAGTTCCACGAGCGGGTGACGGGCAATTTCGTCGGTGGTCATTTTCCGGGTGAAGCCCTGAATGAGAACTTTCTCATACTTATGGCAAGGAAAATCACCCTTAGCGGCGAGGACGTGGTCGATGCTGTCTTCGCTGGCAAGGACGGGGTGGATGGTGAGCCCGCGGAGGCTGCTCGGAGCGCTCTGGGCGTTGGCGGTTGTGTGGCTTTCGGTCGTCAAGTGAGTTTCGGGCATAATTTGGTTCTCTCCTTTGCAAATTTGGATGTGCTAACGGGGGTTGGATTTCTGCGTGGCGACGGTTTGTGCTTTTTGGCTGGTTAGGCTTCTAGGCACAGAGTATACTTATTCGGTCGCCAAAAACAGACCCCGTGATTCTATTATAGCACACTTTTGCGAAAAAAGCAATAGGATTTTAGGTGAATGGGACTTGGGCCGGGTTTTCGGAGAAATCTGTGATATAATAGGGGTAGATGAGGTCGGATTTTAGGATGTGGCTTCAGGGGGGGGAGGGGAGAAAGTGGGGATGGGCTGGGGTGAAGGGATTGGATTATGGGATCGGGGGATCGGGGGAGAAAATTAAGTTTTAATGTTTGGGAAGACGACAGATATGGCCTTTCGTGAGGGTCGGGTTTCACGGCGCGATATTGGTCTGGATGGAGCGATACTGGGGTTTTAGTTGGTCAGGAAGGGTGATATCTGATGTTTTCCCGAGAAAGGTTTTATGGAAATTATTAATCCAAGCGGTAAGCAAACTTTACAGGTGTCGACGGAGCTCTTGGGGCGAAAGTTGACGCTCGAGGTGAATCGGGTGGGATTCCGGTCGACTTCGTCGGTGTTGGTGACTTATGGGGATACAGTAGTCTTGGGGTCGGTGGTAGTTGGGAAGAAGCCGGTGGTGCAGGATTTCTTCCCACTGTCGGTGGATTATGAAGAGAAGTTTTATGCGGCGGGGAAGATTAATGGGTCGAAGTTCATTAAGCGGGAGGGAAAGCCGGCGGATGAGGCGATTTTGGTCGGGCGGTTGATTGACCGGCCGATTCGTCCACTGTTCCCGAAGGGGTATCGGCAAGAAGTACAGGTGGTGGCGACGGTATTGTCGATGGACCCGAGCTTCCGACCGGATGTGGTGGCGATGTTGGCGGCTTCGACGGCTTTGATGCTTTCGGGAACGCCGTTTGATGGGCCGATTGCGGGCTTAAGAATTGGGCGGATTAACGGGGAGTTCAAGGCGTTTTTGTCGCCGGAAGAGCGCGAGAAGTCGACGCTAGATCTGGTCGTGGCGTGTAAAGATGGCAAGGTGATGATGGTCGAGGCAGGGGCGGACGAAGTGCCGGAGGCGATGATTATCGAGGCGATGCATTGGGCGGTGAAGAACGTGCAGCCGATGCTGGATTTGCAGCGGGAGTTGGTCGCGAAGTGCGAGGTGAAGCCGCAGGAATATGAGCTGGTTTTGCCGGATGTGGATGTGCAGCGGGTGGTGGACGCTTGGGCGGCGCAGCATTTCGGGGATAGGATTCGAGGGAATGTTTTGGAGCGTCAAGAGGCGATTGATACGTTGAAAGACGAGATGAATGCGGAGTTCGCACCACAGCTGGGACAGGGGGAAACTGAAGAAGAGAAGATTGAAGATTATAACGAACGGTTGGCGCCGGAGTATGAGCAGGCGTTTGAACTGGCGGTGCACCATGAGGTGCGGAAGGGGATTATCGAAGACGGGGAGCGGCCAGATGGGCGGAAATTGGATGAAGTTAGGCCGTTATCTTCGCAGGTGGGGATTTTGCCGCGGACGCATGGGTCGTCGCTGTTTACGCGAGGGTTGACACAGGCGCTCAACGTGGTGACTTTGGCGCCGCTGTCGTTCGCGCAGATTGTGGATACGATGGAGGTGACCGACGGGAAGCGGCGGTATATGCATCATTATAATGCGCCGTCTTATACGGTGGGGGAACCAGGGCGGATTGGGGCGCCGGGGCGGCGGGAGGTTGGTCATGGTTATCTCGCGGAGCGGGCGCTGTTGCCGATGCTTCCGAGCGAAGAAGATTTCCCGTATGCAATTCGGAGCGTGACGGAGATTATGTCGCAGAATGGTTCGACTTCGATGGCGGCGACGTGTTCGAGCTGTATGGCTTTGATGGACGCGGGCGTGCCTTTGAAGCGGCCGGTGTCGGGGGTGGCGATGGGGTTGATGATGGACGTGCCGGCGGGGACGGATATTACGGCGGATGATATTGATAAGGCTTATGTTTTGACGGATTTGATGGATGCAGAAGATTTCGCGGGTGATATGGACTTCAAGGTGACTGGGACGACGGAGGGGGTGACGGCGCTGCAGATGGATATGAAGGTGCATGGGTTGCCGGTGGAGATTTTGGAGAAAGCGATTGAGCAATCGCATGCGGGGCGGATGCATATTCTGGAGCATATGCTGTCGGTGATTGCAGAGCCGAGGAAAGAGATTTCGCAATATGCGCCGCGGGTGGAGAAGTTGATGATTAACCCGGATAAAATCGGGACAGTGATTGGGAAAGGTGGGGAGACAATCAATAAGATTACCGGCGAGACGGGGGCGATGGTGGATATTGATGATTCTGGTTTGATTACGGTCGCGGGGGCGAATGATGCGATTGACAAGGCGGTGGCGTGGATTAAGTCGTTGGTCGAGGAGCCGGAAGTAGGGAAGGTCTATGAGGGGACGGTAGTGACGATTAAAGATTTCGGGGCGTTTGTGAATATTCTGCCAGGGGTGGACGGGATGTTGCATATTTCGCAGCTTTCGGACAAGCGGGTGGCGAATGTGACGGATGTTCTGAAGATGGGGCAGAAGGTTCGCGTTAAATTGACGGCGATTGATGACAAAGGGCGGTTGAGCTTGACGATGAAAGGGGTGGAGCAGTAAAATATGGCAAAAGCGAGGTCAACGAAATCAGGTCGGGGCGCGAAGGGAAAGTCGACGCGGGGGCGGAAGAAGGCAGCGCCGGCGCATGAATTGCCAGGGGGATTCTGGCGACAAATTGTGGCAATACTCTTGGCACTGGTTGCGGTGTTCCTCGTTTTGACTTGGATGGGGGATGGTGGAGATTTGTTGAACTCGGTGGACGGGTTCTTGAACTCGGCGATTGGGAATGCGAAATATTTGGTGCCGGTGTTGCTGATTTGGATGGCGTGGAAGATTTTCCGGACGGAGAACAATCGGTTGGCGCCGGTGGTGTGGATTGCATCGATTTTGATGATTTTCTGGGCGGCGGGGGCGTTTGGACTGTCGTCGGTTGGTCAGGAGAATCCGAATGGGGGCGTGGTCGGGGAATGGCTGAACCAGTTTATGGTGCAGATTCTTAACCCGAGTGCGGCGATTATTATATATATTATATTAATTTTTGTGACGGCGGCGTTTATTTTGCAGATGAATCCGGTGCAGATGGTGCAGAAGGTGGGGGATTTGTTCCGAACGACGGAAAAGGAAGAGGCGCCGGCGAAGCGGGAGAAGGTGGAGAAGCAGGTTGCGGTGAAGGGGGCGAGGAAGGCGGCTGGTGCGGGGGCTACGGGTGCTTCGGGGGCGGATGTGGAGATTCAGGTGAACGAGGGGGTGGAGGAAGAGGCGCCGAAGTTGAAGCCGCAGCCGAAGTTTTCGATGTTTGCGAAGTTGGGGAGGAAGAAAGACAAGGGTGCGGAGGAAGTTGCGGAGCCGGTTGAGATGGCGACGGAAGCTGCTGGTGCTGCGGTTGCGGTAGGGAATTCGGAGCGGGCTTTGGTGGCAATGACGGATGTGAATTGGAAATTGCCACCGGTGAGCTTGCTTGAGAAAAAACAAGCGGCGGCGGATTCGGGGGATGTGCAGCAGACGGCGAAGATTATTAAGAATACTTTGTCGGAGTTCGGGATTGATGTGGAAATGGAGGGAGCGAATGTGGGGCCGAGGGTGACGCAATATACGATGCGGCCGCCTTCGGGGGTGAACTTGTCGAAGATTTTGGCGCGCGATAAGGAGTTGGCGCTGAATTTGGCGGTGGATAAAGTGAGGATTGAGGCGCCGATTCCGGGGACGCGGTCGGTGGGGGTGGAACTGCCGAATGCGAAGTCGGCGGATGTGCGGCTCAGAGGGGTGATTGAGAGTCCGGAATGGAAGAAGGCGACGGACCCGCTGACGTTCGCGGTGGGGAAAGATATTTCTGGCAAGGCGGTGGTGGCGAACCTGGCGAAGATGCCGCATCTCTTGATTGCGGGGACGACTGGTTCTGGTAAGTCGGTGATGACGAACTCACTGATTTCTTCGCTGTTATATCGGAATTCTCCGAGTGATATGAAGTTGATTATCGTGGATCCGAAGCAAGTGGAAATGGCGCAGTATGAAGACATTCCGCACCTCCTGACGCCAATTATTACGTCGGTGGAGAAGGCATTGTCGGCGTTGAAGTGGGCGGTGAATGAGATGGAAAAACGCTATACGATTATGGCGGAAGAGAAGGTGAAAAACATCGTTGATTATAACGCGAAGATGGCGAAGCGGGCAGAAGAGGCTGCGGCTTCGGCTGCTTCGGTGAAGGGGGTTGGGAAGAGTAAGGCGGCTACGGTGGATTCTGCGGCGGGGAAAGGCTCGGCTGAGGGGAAGGCTGATGAGAAGACAGAGAAGACTGCTGGAGCTGAGGTTGTGGACGACGCAAAGACGGTGGAGCAGCAAGGGGAGCGGATGCCATATATTGTGATTTTGATTGATGAGATGGCGGATTTGATGATGATGGCGGGGAAGGATCTCGAAATGCCGATTGTGCGGATTGCGCAGAAGGGACGTGCAGCGGGGATTCACTTGGTGTTGGCGACGCAGCGTCCGGAAGTGAAGGTGATTACGGGGTTAATTAAGGCGAATATTCCGGGACGGATTGCGTTTGCGGTGGGTAGCCAGATTGATTCGCGCGTGATGCTTGATATGACGGGGGCGGAGAAGCTGCTCGGGAAGGGCGATATGCTGATGTTGACGACGGAAATGATGGGGAAGCCGCGACGGATTCAGGGTGCGTGGGCGAGCGATGAGGATGTGGCGAAGTTGACTGATTTCCTAAGGGCGCAGCGTGGGCCGGATTATAATGCGGATGTGGTGGCGCAGCCGGTACAGATTAAGGGGATGGGTCCGGCGGACGGAGGTGCGATTGGTGATCTCGGACGGCGATATGACCCGAATGACCCGGTGGTTAGGAAGGCGATTGAGATTACGTTGCGGCAGGGGAAGTTTTCGACGGCGTCGCTGCAGACTTGGCTGGGGAAGGGGCATGGGTTTGTGTCGGGGTTGGCGATTTGGCTGGAGGAGATTGGGGTGATTGGGCCGGCGCAAGGACATAAGCCACGTGATGTATTAATTTCTACGATGGAAGAGTTTGATAAGTTGGCGAACGGGGAATAAGATGAAATCGGAGAAGTTGAAGAAGGTAGTAATTTGGTTGCTGTATTTGCTGCCGGTGGTGTTTTTTGCGATTTGCTACTTTATGCTGACGGCGACCGAGGAGGACATTGCGCAGGGGGCAGGGACGACGCCGGACGTGTGGGGCGACCTCGTGGCGGGGTTTCGGTATAATGCGCGGCTCTCCGATATGTATGCTTGGGTGGTGATTAATTTCTTTGATTATCAGTATAGTTTTGGGGTGGATACGATTTTCCGGCTACTAGATGTGTTGGCGGTGACAGGGATTTTATTGTTGATCGCAAGCGTGATTTTAGGGCATAGACCGCGGCAAAATTTGAAGGATGCGCTGGTGTTCATGGGGTGTTTCTTGTTGCTGGTTTTGACGCCGTATGGTTATACGCTGTATCGTGGGTTTTCGATGATACATAATTATTCGATTATTTCGCTGGCGCTTCTGGGGTTCTCGCTACCGTTTATTAGAAAGTTGTCGGGAGGGGAAATACCGAGGTTTTATCGGAAATGGTGGGTGGCGATTCCGATGGGGCTGGTGTTCGGGATGTCGGCGAATTTTCCGCCGCTGGCGTTTTTGGCGACGTATATAATT
>CANAUU010000034.1 GCA_947364965.1 uncultured Candidatus Saccharibacteria bacterium
AACTGTCGCCTTAATCGTCTGGTCTGACGCCAAAATCGCCGCCGGCTGACTCGCCGCCCGCAAAATCTCATGCACATAATGCGCCACTGTCGACTTCCCCGTCGACCCAGTCACGCAAATCAATCTCAAATCTCGCGCCGGATGCCCATAATAAGAGGCCAACAGCTTCACCTTCGCGCGCTCAAGACGGAACCGCTTCTTACCTCCAGAAAGTTTCGCAGTATTTTCCATACCCCTATTGTAGCACAAAAACTTGATAAACAACCTAATTTTCCGAAAAACTCTTTACAAATTATTCCGCTTACGCTATAATAATCCCGATCCGACGTCCCTTCTCGGTTTTTGTTGATGCTAATACCACATACCGTCACACCTTTACCGTGATCCACACCTCATCATCCTCATTTCACCCATCCCGATTCAAATCCCACTCCCCGAAAATCTTCATTTTCACTCTTTCAAATCTCAAAAAGTATGATATAATGAAAGTGTTGCGTTTATCGCAATGCTCATTTTCATTGTCAGGTGGATGTCAGTAGTGCCGACCGCAAGGTCGCGCGAAAATATCCACACTTGCACCCGTAGCTCAGCTGGATAGAGCGTTGGCTTGCGGAGCCAAAGGTCGTAGGTTCGAATCCTGTCGGGTGTACCAAGAAAGCCCAGTATACTTCAGTATAATGGGTTTTCTTGGTATCTGGAGTCGTCCGGAAAAGGTTCGTTATCTCGCGCAGCGAGATTGATATTCCTGTCAGGTGTACCGCTCCACTCAACATGTTATAATTATCACATGAACCCACGCGGCACAAAAATCATTTCAACCATCGGATACGCTCTTTCCGCAATTTTCTTCTTTCTCTACGGCCCGCTCCTCTGGCTAACTTGCCAATCATCTTGCGATTCCCCAAACGGCACTTGTGTTGACAAGATGGGTGTCGGCATGCTCTGGGCCATGATTAGCTTTAGTGGCATCTGGCTTCTCACCTTCTCACTCATTCTTGACTTAATTGCCTTTCATCGCACAAAAGCCTTCCCTGGCCAACTCACGCATCGCATCGCCTGGCTCAACGGCAGCTCTCTACTCGGCATCCTCGTTTGTGTTATCTTCTTCTCTCTCTTCACCTCCAACACCATCCCTATTTCGGATGACTGTGTCGCTTTTACCATCCAAGGCATCATCTTATCCCTTTTTATCTTCATCCCGCCCATCCTAAATAAATGGCAAAACTCCCGTTAGCTCCATCTCAAACCCTCCATTCCATGCTATAATATACTTATGCTAAACAAACTTTCTTCTCAACTCGCCCAAAGCTTCGACGAGTTCCAAAACGTCCCCGCCTCTCCGACTGCCGCACCCGCAACTCCCGACCCAGTCCCCGCCGCCACTCTCGCCGATAACCCCGTCATCGCCGCCCAGCAACGCCAAGCCCAAATCATCGCCTATTTCACCGGCGGCCACAATCCCCAAGTCTTCGTCACCACCAACCTCATCGAAATCACCCCCGAGCAAAAACAATCCTTCCTCACCCTCCTCGAAAAAAACAAAATCAGCCGCTCCGAACTCGAAACCTTCTTCCGCGACATCCCCTCCCCCTTCGACAACCCCGACCTCGACGTCGACCGCGTTTTCTCTCTCATTGCGAAAAATCGTCGCGAAGTCCAAATCCTCGCCATCGCCTGCGGCTATAACCAAGACAACTGGCAACAAGTCGGCGCCAAAGACCTCCGTTCTCTCATGAGTCTTCACAAAAAAGGCCAACCAGATTACCGCACTCCAATTGGCTTCGCCGAATTCCGCGAAAAGTTTCTCGAAGATATCCATCCCGAAGCCACCCCCGCCAGCTATAATAAATATCTCCACGCCTTCGACGAACTCGAAAGCATCATCTATGGTCCTCGCTTTGACTACTACCAACAATTCGAAATTCTCAAACAATCCGCTCATCTTCCCGCCAACTCCCCCCACTACGACCTCTCAACCCCAGTAAAAAGCCGACCCGCCACCCAAGCAGCCCAAAACCACAATAAGGAAGAGCGCGCCAGCCCCACAAAGGTAAACCCTGACAGCGCGCTCCAAGGAAACGCAACAACCCTCCCCCACTCTCCAAGCGCCCCTCATTCCCTCGTCGCTGCCGAAATCGCCGCCGAACAAGCCAAGCAAGCCGAAACAGTCCAACAAGCCGCAGTCGAGGCTCACCGTGAAGTTCAGCCTCCGAAGCAACTCTATTCCCTCCTCCCACCCGACCGCCGCGAGCAAGTCCTCGCCCTCTCCGTCATCGACGGTGACCCCTGGCGCCAAAACGGTCAAGATTATCCCCTCACCACGGCCAGTCTCTTGAGCGCCGGTCTCTACCCTCAATACCAAATCATCCTCGACGGCCGCCCCATTTACCTCTCCGCCGTCTTCGCCACCAGCAGCACCGCAAACAGCGCCATCGCCAACACCGCCGCCTGTATCGCCTACGTCTCCGCCGAAAGCTCTGTCAAAGTCCGCAGTTTCTACCGCGACAAACTCACCGGTCTCTGGTGCTATCTTCCTGACTACATCCGCACTCTCGACAGCAACGGCATCGAACTTCTCGGTCAAGGTTATCACGAACGCTCCATCATTCTCCCCATCCCCCTCCAAGCCACCCTCTCCACACTCGAACAAAACCCCCTAAACATTACCATGACCAACCCCGACTATCTCTTCGCTGGTACCGCCAAAGCCTACGACACCCAACCCGCCTATAACACCGCCAAATCCGCCAAGCAGCTCCGCGGCGATTTCTACCACGAAGTCTCTCACGAACCTGTCAATGCCGACGCCAAACTCATCGCCCCTGGCCAGCGCAAAATCGTCCCCCAACTCCTCTCCACTCCAAACGACCTCGCCCCTGATTTCTACCTTCCAATTGCCTATTATAATACCTATACGACTCTGACCGCCCACACCTTCGCCTCTGCCTATCCTTCCAATGACCAAACCTGCAACTGGCTCTTCCTAAAAGACGAGCGCAGTCGCGTTTGGGTCGCCCAAATCGAATTCCTCTCCCCTCTCACCTCAACTGGCTGTCGTCACGATTGGCTCGCCGCCACCGACATCGAAACCCCTCTCTACGAGTTCTCCCGCCTCGCCGACGACTACGGCAACAACACCGACATCCGCGGCGGCCGTATCGGTATGTGGGATAACTACCTAAGCCAAGTCCCCCTCATCCAAGACTTCCTCCGTTTCCAAGCCAACCAACTCCAACAGCCCCAGCAAAACTAGCCAAACCCAAACCCCAAACTCGCCATTACCAAAACCAACCACCCCGTCCAAACACAATCTTCCAATCCTCTCCTTCCCTAAACCCTACCTTCATGCTATAATTACATACGGAAGCGTGGCCGAGTGGTTGAAGGCGCACGACTCGAAATCGTGTGGGCAGAAATGTCTCGGAGGTTCGAATCCTCTCGCTTCCGCCAGGAAGTAATAAAAATCCGCACCTCGTGTGCGGTATTTTTATTACCTTTTGCTAAAAAAGCCAGGATTAGAACCTCAGAGGTTCGTTATCTCGCGCAGCGAGATTTCTTTCCTCTCGCTTCCGCCACCTTAATAAGCCCTCTTTCTCCATAGCAACATCACTCTCACTCCACCCGATAGCCCCATACTTCGCAAAGAATGCTATAATATATTATATAGTCAACCACTCTAAAAGGAACAGCATATGGAACAAACCACAAACACCACCCCTACGACGCCCATCACACCCAACCCAATCAAAAACACACCCGAAGCGTCAAAAACTCACAAAAACAAAAACCAGCTCCTCGTCATCAGCCTCATCATCTGCGCCATTCTCGCCCTTGCTGGTATTGGCTTCGGCATCTACGGCGTCATCGCGTCCAACCACTACTCCTCCGAAGTCAACGATCTAAAGTCCATGATTGCCGAAAAAGACAAAACCATCGCCAATCTCAAAAACCCTGAGAACCCCGAAAACCCAGAAACCCCAGACGAGCCAAAAAATCCCGAAGAACCCCAAGCCAACTCTTATACCACTTTCGCCGACAACCTCGCCAAAAATCACATCCCCTCTGTTTTCGGCTACTATTATCACTACACCGGATCTGACAATGTTAGAAACGCCGTGTGGGTCAACATCGACCAAAACTGCCACCTCACCATCACCGATCTCGACAACAACAACCAAACCATCGCCGAAGCCGATAATATTATCAGCGCCTACTTCGTCCAGGTCGGCAACGGCAGTGTACCATATTTCTATATGATCCACAAAGACGGCACCGTCTCCCGCATCAATATCTCTGAAGACGCCAACCATGCCCTCGAAAAGCTCGACGGCTACACTAACATCGTCGCCGTCAGCGGAAGCTCAGATTTACTCGCCTACCTCATCGACATTAACGGCAACATCTACAAAACCTACTAAACCAACCCCGGCCTGACGCGCAAAGCGGTCGCCCACCCGACCGCTTTTTCACACACCCAAAGCCACCCCGAAGACCTACGCTTCTACTCAACCCGCAGCTTCTTCGCCATCTCTTCCATTTCTTCCGGCGTCATCACAAGCCGCGGCGCCCCCGCCCAATTCTCATTCACCGGCAAAACGTGCACATGCGCGTGCGGCACATCCGTCCCCACCACCTTAATCATCGTCCGCTCCCCTAGCACTTCCTCGAAGTGCTTTGCCAACATCTTCACCGTCGCCATCACCGCCGTATAATCCTCATCCGAAAGGTCATAAATCTTATCCACCTCCGCTTTCGGAATCACCAGCGTATGCCCCGGCGCCTCCGGCTCAATATCCAAAAACGCAAACGTCCGCTCATCCTCATAAATCTTATAGCACGGCAACTCCCCCTGAATAATCTTCGTAAAAATACTGCTCATAATAACTCCTTTCCTCAATTATACCATACACACCCCAACGCCCACCAAACGCAACCGTCGAAGCGGGCAGAAAAGTATAGACATTTTACTAAAATTTTGCTAGGATAGGATTGTTAGATGGTTTTGCTCTTAACCTTTGCGGCTGGGAGCAAATTTTATTCGTATGCGCTCAATGAGGCAAACGAGCCATAGACAAAGTCTAATCATCGCTCTCTCCTTCCCACTCCACACTAGCGATTGTTAAAGTCTGGTGACTGCCCTGCCCACGCCTCCAGTATATAGCAAATCTTTCCAAAATAACAAGCACAGGCATGATAAAAACGCAAAATCCTCATTCCCTCTATGCTATTTTCTATACTTCTATTGCTATTATTTATTCCGTCTTTGCTTATCCCAAACACTAAATTAGTCCCTCCTCACCCTCGAAAATTTCAATTTTTCGAAGGTGATTTTTAACCATAACAGAGAAGAATTTCGCAAAAGAGGTTCGAATTTTTCAATTTTTCGAACCTCAGTACTCTCAAAAGTATAAAATCCACCTCTTTATACCTAATCCCTCCGCCCCAGCCGCCGCCCCACCAAGTAGTTTATGTAGTTAGAGTAGTTAGAGAAGGCATGTAGAACTTTCCCTCACATATCTTTCTATGTGATGCTACAGAAACCTTAAATAAGCCATAAATTATCCTACTTCCATAGCTTATCCTAAAAGAACTCTATATCGCGATATCTGATATTGTAAAAAAAGGAATAGGTATGTGCTATATCGACAATATATAATATATCCCTGTCCCAGCCTCCAAACAGTTCTTAAGAAACTAGAAACAAAACATATTCTTAAACTACTTGACGGTTGCGGAGGCCGGGGCGGAGAAAACCCAAACTTGAAACCTTATTAACCAGACTTCATACTACATCTACCCCCTAATAACTCTCGCTTGAACTTGTATCCAAAATACAAGTTCAAACCTTAGCGGGCGAGGCAGCGAACCGAACGACCATGAAGAGAACCGTCACTAGAGGATGTATCTATATAATCAGTACTGACAAAATTAAAGAAATACGCACCATTCGCATTTGGGTTCAACGTAGATGACCAGAAGTTGCCGCCGTAGCCAGCAAATTCAAGGAAGGCACCCGAGAATTGAGCAACAAGACCAACCCTAACAAAATACATGGGCGAGCTGATAAGTTTTCTTACGTCAGCGCTAACAGCGTCGCCTTCTGTAATACTTAAATTATTCTTAATGCCGTATGTATCCATCAACGCCTGGAACGCCCCAGAAGTCGGCAGCCCCCACCCACTCGGACAGATAGAGCCAGTCGCCTGTCCTTCTGTAATCGTCCCGCCAGTCCCAGCCGTCGCTGTATTCCACTGATAGTAATTGCCCAAAGCATAATGCGCATTTTGGCTTGGATCTCCATTACTATAAAGCTCCGACGAAGCAATAAACCGACTGCAATCAATAGCCGTGGCTAAACCAACTCCACAAGAGGTATAATCAGCCACATTATTAGCAATGTACACATCATTATTCGTCGGCACGGTAGTCGCCCCTAAGCTCCATGACCTCATACCTCTGTCATCTGTCAAAATAGTATCCCAATCCGCAACCACCGCCGTCGATTCAAACAAATTTTTCGTCGGATCGATCGTAGATTTCCCGCTTGGTATCCAATCTTCACCAACATCGGAAGTTTCCGAAGTCAGCAACACCCCAGTTTCCCTATCTGCTCCAGCCAAATCATAAGTCAAGTCCAAATCCAAATTCTGCGTCATCCAACACTTCCCATCTGCGAGCTTAGTCACCCAGTAATACTTCCCATCCCGCACATCTCGCAATTGTTTCGAGGCAAATCCCATGTTCGAGTCGTCCATCACGAGTGTCGGGGTATTTTCACAAATACCTGCTGTCATTTGCTGCATATCGCTAATGTCCATCAGAGTCAGCTGTATGGGCGAACTCACCACGCTCATCGTGATCTTATTCTCATACATATCCGCTGGCATCTCGCTATTGATATTTGCCGCGAAACCTAGCGCATAGGTCTTTGTGATTGTCGAAGTCGACCTTCCGCCGCTGCCTACGATTGCTCCTCTCCCTGTTTCAACCGGCTGATAGGTCGCATTCCCTGGCACAGAACTTCTCTCCGCATAATACATTCCCCAAGCGTTCGTAGGCAAATCATCATAATCCGTCGCCACCTTAACGCTCTCAATAGTTGCTCCAGTATTCTTTCCCGTAAGCCCTGTTGTCTTTGCGCCAATATATACCGTATAATCTTCCGCATTCTGAATCGTCACTGTCGCCGTGACTTCAAGCTGCTTCTTTAGTCCTGCCTCTGTCGTTGGCGTCATCTCGCCAGAAATCGACGTCGGTGTAAAAGCAATAGAAACTCGGCTATCATCGGCCCGCGTTTCTACCCCATCCACTCCAGCCTCAGAAGCTTCCCCGCCACCCTCTTCAGCAACCTCCAGCGCCCTCGCGCTCGTCCTCATTAGTGGATTCACCAGCATAAACCCCAGCGCTAACAATCCGACACAACTCGCCCTCCCTACCATCGAACTTGTTCTAAAAAAACTAGTTCGATAGCATTTTTCATCTGTAAAATTACTCTTTCCTTGACTTATTAACCTATTTTGGTGCAAATTTTTGTTTTGCCACCGTTGTTTTCCTTGGCTTCGCATCACAGCCCTCCTTTTGATTGGTAAAAGCACCCGCCGCGCACCGCTTCGCCAAAGCCTCATGCCCGCAACTCATAAATGCATCTCGAGTCGCCAAGCGCCATAACAAAAACGGCACCGCAGGGGTGCTTAAACCATTCAATCTGCCAAGCAGTGACGCTCCTCAGACTTGCCTACGGTACCGTATCTCACTGAGGAACCCAATCACTGAATGCCGAAAACAAAAACTTGGCGGATTTTAATTGAATGATTTAAGCACTTTCATCATACCACACATTCCGCCCCTCCACAACCCCCAAAATCCCCAAAACCCGCAGCTCCGCCAAACACCCATACCCATAAACCGCCCACTCTGTTATAATCTAATCACAGCGGGGGCGAACTTTAACTTTCAAAAAGGAGGATGCTCTATGACCAATCCTATAGCCACCAGCATTCAGTACGATCCTACATCCGTCAACATCTGGCGCTACTACAACGCGCTCAAAGAGCAACGCAAAGTCATCCGCAGCGGCTTCGGCCTTCTGGGGATTTACCCCTACAACTCTAACCGACCTACCCATACCGGCCAACCCGCCCATACCACCCAAACCAATCAATCAGCCCGCCCCGAATCAGTCCTTGAGCACGTCGCCGGCACCATGATTCTTACCACCGCCATCAGCAATTTCCGCCCCGACATCATCCCGCCATCCGATCTCCTGCCCTGCCTTCTGACCCTTATGCACCACGAAGCCGGCGAAACCATCATCGGTGATATCCCAGACGACGGCAACCGCAACGAGAAAGCCAAAGACCAGCAAGAACTAACCGTCATCCACAATCTATTCGCCACCCTGCCATCCGACCAAGCCAACACCCTAGAAACCCTCTTCATTCAGTTCCAGAACCGCTCTACCCCAGTCACCCAAGTCGCCTACGCCATCGACAAGCTCGAAACCATCTTTCAGGGCCTCATCTACGAACGTGACGGCCACCCCGGCGATTTCCAGCGCAAACTCGCCGCCCACGTCATCTCCAGCCAAGACCAGTACTACATAGAAATCACCGGCACCACTTCCCTCGTCGACAATTGGAGCGCCCACTTCTTCGACAAAATCAAATCGTTCGCGTGCGCCCCATTTTTCACTGGCCTATTGCGTGTTGCCGTCGAAGACGTCCGCGGAGAATGGTTCACGTGGCTACCCAAATAACTCCAAATGACTCCATCTGTCGCTCAAACGGTCCCATCTGACGCCAACCTAGTCTACTTACCACCCAACTGACTCCAAATGGCTCTATCCGTCGCCAAAACAGCCCCAGCTCCGCAGATTACCCCTCCTCGCACCTCAGCCCCGAGCATCCCTCGGGGCTATTTTTCACGAACTTAGCTAATCCCAAAGTGCTAACAAAAACCATAACCAAATAGTAAACTTTTCATAAAACGCAAAAATATCGTGGTATAATGGAATTGTTCAATTCATTTTATCAGTTTAATTTTTGTATAGATAAAGCAGGAATACTCACAAGAAATGGCATCGTGACAGCCCGTGAGTAGTGCTTTATCTAGCACTCAAACTGGTGAAATGGATTGAACACCTCGTCGCGGTGCCATTTTTGTATTAAGACCTGGAACTTTTACTCTGGCCCGCCGAAACACTCATCAACTCAAAAAAGGAGGGCCTTTATGCAAAGTCAGCAAAAGCCAAAAACCAGGCTAATAAGTC
>CANAUU010000035.1 GCA_947364965.1 uncultured Candidatus Saccharibacteria bacterium
GTTTATGCTGGTAAACCCGGTGGCGAGGTTGGAGGCGAGAGCGGTGGAAGGGGAGGAAGATGCGCTGGCGATTGAAGACGGGGAGATTGATGAGGCTACGGCTCACGAAGCTGCTATTTCTACGGTGAATATTGCATTTTCTCCGAGTTCTGGGTCTACAAGCTTAACGCCGACGACGGAAGCAGGGTTGTCGGCTCTTGTTTCGGTGGTGGCTAACGTAGATATTGAGAATTCGGGCGGCTATAGCGTATATCTTGGGTCGAGTAGCGTGAATTTAGTTGGTGCGCAGACTGGACAGACGATTCCTGGAGTTGCTGGCTCGACGACTTTTGACAATTTACAACCGAACACTTGGGGTTATTATGCTGGCGTTGGTAGCAGTGTGCCTAGTGATGCGACTTATCGGGCGATTAGTCAGGGGCGTGGTGTTGCTATTTTTGAGAATGATGATTCCGATATTAGCTCTGACTCACGGACTTTTATTTTGGGATTTGCGGCCAATGTCAATACATCTATACCAGCGGATATTTATCAGAATACGGTGACTCTGTCGGTGGTTTCTAGCCCTAGGGAGATTTCTGAGCAATTTTTGTACGATTTTGGTATTACGAAATTGCAGGGGATGACGACTAGTATTTGCGCTGCAGCGCCGCCAGGGGCGACTGCACAACTTGCGGATGCTCGCGACGGTACGAAATATTGGATAACTAAGTTGGCGGATGGAAATTGCTGGATGACGCAGAATTTGGATTTGAATGTTGGCGAAGAGATTGGTTCTAGCGAGATGGATTCGGATTGGAACTGGAATCGTAATTCAACTTATCCTCCAGTAGCTACGAAAACTTCGGTGACATCTGGCACGATTAATAATAGTGCAACTGGGACGTATTCTTGGGACCATGGGGTTTATGTGCTTGCTAACCCGACTGTGGCATCGGAGTGCAGTTCGGGTAAAGCTGGTGCGTCTGCTTGTCCGGCGCAGTTTAGCAATGTCGGTACTCGAGTCGCCTCGTCTGATCCGAACTTTTATAAAAAGTCAAAGTACACCGGGACGAGTGGTGGGGATTGCTCGAAAATGGCAAACTCTCCAATGAGTACTGCAGCTTCTGGGGAGTGCGCACAGTATGATGCGCATTATACGATTGGAAATCATTACCAATGGAATGCGGCGACGGTTTCTACTGGTGGAACGATAACTTCGAGTCAGGCTAAGTTTAGCATATGCCCAAAGAATTGGAGACTCCCGATTTCTAATTCTACGTCGGAGGATTCTTTTGCGGCTTTGATTTCAGCTGGCGGGATAGGCGGTGATGTTACAAAATTGGCTAGTGCGCCGTATTTCTTCGTGCGAGGTGGTTATGTGGTCCAAGATAGTAGCAGCTTATTTAAGGGGACGGGGAATGACGGGTTTTATTGGTCGTCGACTGCGGGGTCGAGTGCTAGTAGGGCTTATGATTTGTATTTTAGTGGTAGTAGTGATGTTTTTCCGTCTGACGACGATAATCGGCAGGCTGGCTTGTCGATTCGCTGCCTCGCTCGCTAATATGGAGGGGAGTTTGGCAGGACTTGAACTTGTATTTTAGGTACAAGTTCAAGTGAGGTTCTTCAGGGGTGAATGCAGTATAGAGTTTAGCTAATAAGATTTAGTCGATGCCTTTGTGTCTTCTCCGCCCCAGCCTCCGCAACCGTCAAGTAGTTTAAGAATATGTTTGGTTTCTAGTCTATCAAGAGTTTTTGGGACTGTTTAGTAGGCTGGGGCAGACATATATAGTTAGTATATTGTCGATATAGCACATACCTATTCCTTTTTTACAATCGATATCGAGATATATCTATCTAATGAATGAATTATGCTCAACATAAATAATTTGTTCAATAAGAATTACTTGGCGGGGCGGCGGCTGGGGCGGAGAGGTTTGGCTTTATTCACTCTTATGTTTGCAAGTTTTGAATGGCTTGTGATATAATAGCGGATTTTTGAGTAAAAATTTGGAAGGATTGGAAAGCTGCAATTTTATCGTGGCTATGCTTGTTATTTTGGAGAGATTTGCTATATACTGGGGCTACGGGCGGGAGAGTCACCAGACATATTAACATTTGCCAGCGTGTGGAGTAGGAAGGAGAAGGCCATGTTGAGAGTATTGCTCTTCTTCGTCTGCCTTGTGAAACGCATACAGATGAAATTTGCCCAGTCCGATAAAGACTAGGCAAAAACAACCTAAACCTATCCTAGCAAAATTTTAGTAAAATGTCTATACTTTTCTGCCCGAGTTGGGTGATTTTATATTCAGAAATTGATTTTGGAGAGGATGGATTTAAGCTGAGACTCGAGATTTTCGAGGGAGCCGTCGTTTAGGATGAAATAATCGGCGATGGCGATGGGGCCACCTTTCTCGACGTTTTCGATTTCGTGATAGTCGCGGTCGCGAGCGGCTTGACGGTCAAAGGGGCGCACGGGGCGGGAGGCAAGGCGCTTGTAGCGGAGGTCACGAGGACAGACTACGGCAACGACGGTGAGTTGGTCGCCGGGGAACTCTTTTTTGAGGGCTTTATATTCGGTCCAGGAATAGAGACCGTCGAGAACAATGCGCTTTTGGCCAGCGGCGATAAGGTCTTTAACCTCGGCGATGACTTGGCGGACGACCCAGTCGTTGCCTTCTTCTTCGCGGATCTGTTTACGGAAGATTTTTTCATTTTCTGGGGTGATTTCGATGCCGCGCTTGGTCATTTCTTTGAAATTCATGCCGCCGAAGTAGGATTTAGGGGTGCCGCGGGAGGTGAGGTAGTCAATGACGACGGATTTGCCGCTGCCGGCCATGCCGACGATGGCGAGGAGTTTTACGTTATGGTCTTTCATGGCACTATTATACCATGAATGTTATCCCTTCCCCCGGACTCCTTGTGGTATCTGGTTTGTGACCAGATACCACGGCGTCATCTCGAAAAATAACACTCCTGTTATTTTTCTCGAATTCCTTGTGGTATCTGACTTTATGAGTCAGAAACCACTGTGTCGCTTCGGAAGGGATAACATGAATGTTATCCCTTCTCTCGGGCTCCTTGTGGTATAATGAGGGGAATGAAGCGTTTGGCGATTATCGACGGGAAGTCAGTGTTTTATCGGGGGTATTATGCGATGGGGGCGTTGTCGACGAGCGATGGAACGCCGACGGGCGGGATTTACGGATTTGCGGCGATTGCGATGGAGATTGTGCGGAAGTTGGACCCGTTGAAGGTGGTGGTCGCCTGGGATTCTCGGACATCGACGGCGAAGCGGAAAGAGGTTTTTCCGGAGTATAAGGCGGGGCGGACGAAGCCGGGAGATGATTTCTATGCGCAGATCCCGTTGCTTGAGGAGTTGGTGAAGGCGCTGGGGTGGAGTTTTGTGGAGTGTGAGGATTATGAAGCGGATGATATTATTGGGACATTGGCGTTGCAGGCGGATGAGCTGACAGAGGCGGCGAAGTCGTCAGAAGATGAGTGGGAAACATATATTGTGTCGTCGGATCTTGATATGTTGCAGATTGTGGACGCGAATACGCGGATGTATCGGATTCTGAAGGGGTTTTCGCAACTGGAGGAGCTGGATGTGGCGGCGGTCGAGGCGAAGTATGGGATTAAAAAGGCGCAGTTTCTAGACTTGAAGGCTTTGAAAGGTGATGCGTCGGATAATATTCCGGGGGTGCCAGGGGTGGGGGAAAAGACGGCGGTGAAACTTCTGAACGAATATGGGGACCTTGAGGGGGTGTATAAAAATATTGAACAGATTACTGGGGCGACACAGAAGAAGTTAATTGAGGGGAAGGAAAGTGCGTTTATGTCGTATTTTTTGGCGAAGATTATGACGGACGCGCCAGTGCAACTCTGGGATTTGCCGGATTTGGTGATTGATGATGGGCGGGTAGTGACGGCGTTGAAAAAACTGGAGTTTAAGACGCTGGTGGGTAAATTTTTGAAGGCGCGAGCGGCTTTACGGGATACTAATGGGACGGCTGAGGGTCAGCAGGGGGAATTGGTTCCCGAAGGCGCCGATAAAGCGACTAGTAATGCTTCTCAAGGCGCTGGGGAAGCTTTTCGGGGGGCGGAAAATGGTAGTGGCTATGCGGCGGCGGGTGCGGCGGAGCGGGCGTTAGAAGGCGCGAAAAAGAACTCTAAAGCAAAGATGGCGGGGGGACTAGGGACTTTCGGGCAGCAGACGCTGGAAATTCCGACATATCTCGAGGATGGGACGTTGGTGTCTTGGAATGTGAAGGACCTGATGCACAAAAATGCCAAGGTGGCTTTGCGGGTGCTTGAGGGTGGGAAGTTCTGGGATTTGGCGCAAGGGGCGTTTTTGCTAAATCCGCTGGCGCGAGACGTGGAGTATAGGGAAGAATTACAGGAATTTGAGCGGCAAAAGCGGGAGTTTAAAGAGCGGTCGGAGCTGTATAAAATATTTACTCAGTTTGATTTACCTCTGATCCCGGTCTTGTATCAGATGGAGCGGGATGGAATGTTGATTGACCGGGGGTATTTTGCGAAGTTAAAGACGGAGTTCTCGGCGGAAGTTGGCGGATTGGAGCAGAGGATTTGGCATTTGGCGGGGCGGGAGTTTAATATTAATTCACCGATGCAATTATCGGAAGTGCTGTTTACGGATTTGGGGCTACCGACGAAGGGGATTAAGAAGGGTTCGCGGGGGTATTCGACAGGGGTGAAGGAGCTGGATAAACTAGAGGGGGAGCATGAGATTATCGGGGCGGTGAAGGAATATCGGGAGGCGGCGAAGTTGTTATCGACGTTTATTGCGCCGTTGCCGGAGTTGGCAGATGCGGAAGGGCGGATACATACGACGTTCAATCAAAATGTGACGGCGACGGGGAGGTTATCGTCGACGAATCCGAATTTGCAGAATATTCCGGTTAGAACAGAGGTGGGGCGGCAGATTCGGACGGGGTTTGTGGCGCCAGAGGAGAAGGTTCTGGTGAGTGCGGATTATTCGCAGTTCGAGCTGAGGCTGGCGGCGGCGATGGCGGGGGATTCTGGGCTGATTCGGGACTTTAACGACGGGCTAGACATTCACACGAAGACGGCGGCGGAGGCGTTTGGAGTGCCGATGGAAGAGGTGACGAAAGCGCAACGGCGGGCGGCGAAGGTGATTAATTTCGGGATTTTGTATGGGATGAGTGTGCGGGGCTTGGCGGAGGCGGCAGATATGGGGTATTATGAAGCGAAGAGCTTTATTGAGAATTATTTTGAACTTAGGAAGCCGATTAAGGAATATTTGGAGAAAGTTCTAAAACAGGCGCGCGAACAGGGATATGTAGAGACGATGTTTGGGCGGCGGAGGCCGACGCCGGATGTTTTGTCGAGTAATTTTATCGTGCGAACGGGGGCGGAACGGGCAGCGCAGAATATGCCGATTCAGGGAACAGAAGCGGATTTGATGAAGAAGGCGATGATTCGGGTGTCGGGGGTGTTGACAGAGAAGTTCGGGCGAGCGTCGGAGGTTTCTAGAGACGGGGAGGGGGCTGTGGCTGGTGATGCGCTGGCGGATTCTGGGGGTGAGGCTTCTGGTGTGCGGATGGTGATGCAGGTGCATGATTCGTTGATTGTGGAGTGTCTTTCGTCGGATGCGGACGAGGTGGCGGAGATTTTGAAGCGAGAGATGGAAGGGGTGGCGCCGGAGTTGGCAGTGCGACTGGCAGTAGATGTATCGGTGGGAACGAATTGGGGTGAGTTGTAGGAGTTGGTTTCTTGTGGAACTTCGGTGGGGCTCGATGAATATGATATAATAGGGGTATTATGCCAGAATTACCAGAGGTAGAGACGATTCGGCGAGGTCTTACGCCGCTTATTGTGAAGAAGAAAATTGTGCAAGTGGAGGTTGATCCTTCGACGCGGAAGGCGTTTCAGGGGGATGAGGGAAATGTTGTCGATGCGGTAGTGCGAGAGGTGCGGCGGCGAGGGAAAGCGTTATTGATTGACCTTGAGAACGGATGGACAATGATGATTCATCTGCGAATGACGGGGCAATTGATTTGGCGGGGAGAGAACGAGGAAGATAATTTCGCGGCAGGGCATCCGAGTAAGAATTTTACTGATGCTCTTCCCAATAAACAAACCCGAGTAATTTTTGTGTTCAAAGAGGGGACGTTGTATTTTAATGATCAGCGGAAGTTTGGGTTCGTGAAGGTGATTCCGACAGGGGAAGTTGAACAAGAAAAGTTCATTGCAGAATTGGCGAAAGAGCCATGGGAGATGGAGGTAAATGAATTGTTCAACAAGTGTCAGAAGCATGGGAAGTCTCCGATTAAGGCAGTGCTCCTAGATCAGAAGGTGATTGCGGGGCTGGGCAATATTTATGCGGATGAATCGCTTTTTTATGCAAGTGTGCATCCGGCGGTGCGGGCGGGGGAGCTTAGCGAGAAACAGGTTGGGTTGATTTTGGAGGGGGCACGGAGCGTGATGATGGCGTCGATTGATTCGGGCGGTTCGACGATGGCAACTTATGTGAAGCCAGACGGGACAACAGGGAATTATCTCGAGAATTTTGCGCAGGTGTTTCGGCGGGAGGGGCGGGAGTGCTTGAGGTGTGGGGAGAAAATTTTGAAGACGCGAGTGGCGGGGCGAGGGACGCATTATTGCCCGAAGTGCCAGCCAGCGCCGGAGTGTTTTAAGGATGTATAAGTGTATTTATGGACGGGTGTTGCCAGATTGCGAGTTTAAGGGGTTTGGATGTTGAGGATTTTTTACGGCGAAAATCGGTTAGAGGTTGAGAAACGGGTGCGGGAGGTTCTCGGGGAGGGATATGAGGTTTTTGAAGGGGAGAATCTGATGGTGGGGGATTTGCCGAGCATATTCCAGGGGACGTCGCTGTTTGGGGCGTCGCGGCGGATTTTGTTGAAGAATTTGGGAGAGAACGCGGAAGTTTGGGCGAAGCTGGTGGATTATCGAGAGACGGAGCACGAGGTGATAGTTTGGGAGGGGAAGATTGATAAGAGGTCGACGGGGTATAAGACTTTGCAGGATGTCGGGGTGGAGATGACGGAGTTTGCGGCTTTGAGGAAGCCGGAGGCGGGGTTGGTGTTTGGGATTTTGGATACGGCGATGCGGAATGGCGAGAAGGCGGTAAGAGATTTGGAGAAGATTGAGGCGGACCAGGATCCGTTTATGCTTTTTGGATTATTGGTGACGCAGGCGCTAAAAAAGTATGAGTATTCGGGGGGTGGGGTGAGGGGGCGGAAGATTATGAAGGAGCTTGCGAGGGTGGATTTGCAGATGAAGTCGACGGGTGTGGAGCCGTGGATGTTGATAAAAAGTTTTTTGCTGAGGGTGGGGAGCATTCGCTAGAAAAAAGACCCGTGAGGCGGGTCTTTGTAGTAGTCGTTGTTTGAGGGTTATTTTGCAGCTTTGGCGATTTTGGCGAGGGAAGCCTTGCGACGAGAAGCGGTATTTTTCTTCATGAGACCCTTTTTGACGGCCTTGTCGTATTCGGATTGGATTTTGGCCATGTTTTCGGCAATTGGGCTGTCTTTGAAGGCTTTAAGAGCGGCTTTGATGTCTTTTTTGATTTGCTGATTGTGGGCGGTGCGCTTTTCGGCTTGGCGCGCAGCTTTCTTTGCGGATTTGATAATCGGCATTAATATTTCCTCGAGGTTAAATGATATTTTGATAACTCTTTGGTTGATTATACACGATTTGGGGTGAAAAGTAAAGAGAAAAAACGGTTGGAGTGGTATAATGGAGCTATGACTGGAGGTGGTTTAAGGTGGAATTAGATTTTACATATATTTTGTCGCAGATTTTGACAGTGGTGGAGTATGGTCTGCTGGGGTTGTCGTATCTGGCGAAGAATCGGAAGGCGGTGGTGATTCTAGATATTGCGTCGATGGCGACGGGAATCGTGGTGTTTTTGCTGCTGGGAGCGGACCTCGGGATGGCGATGTCGGTGGTGGTGCTTTTGGCGAACTTTTATTATCTTTGGGATGAACATAAGCATGGAAAGCAGAAGCGGTATTTTACGCGGGATTTTGTGGTGTTGGCGGTGGTTTTGTTGCTGATTTTGGTGTTGGCGATTTTAACTTATGATGGACCGCTTAGTCTGCTCTCGGTGTTTGCGACAACACTGTATGAGATTTCGATTTGGCAGAAAAGCACGAAGGTGTATAAGTTCTTGGGAATTCCGGTGGCGGGGTGCTGGATGGCATATAACGGGGTGGTAGGGTCGATTTTCGGGGTGATTTGCGAGTTCGTGATGTTTTCGACGTCGATTTATGGGTATGTGGCGGAGGTGCGTGGGTCTGCTTCGAGGAGAGTGCGGAAGGGGCGAGGGAAGAGCGGGGCGAAGAAGAGTGCGTGATATAATGGGAGTATGATTGTCGTCACTTCGGGGAAGAAGTATATAGATATTGATGCCTATGCGAGTTGTGTTGCGTATAGGGATTTGTTGAGATTTTTGGGTTTCGGCGCGGTTGCGGTGACTAGCGCTGTGATTAACGAGAGCGTGACGCTGAGTTTGCAGGGCTTGGCGGTGGGATTTGATGATTATATTCCCGTAGACGGTGATGAATTTGTGGTTTTGGATTTGTCGAACCCGGAGTTTTTAGATGGGCTGGTGGAAGAGAAGAGGATGGTTGAGATAATTGATCATCATCCAGGGTTTGAGAAATATTGGGAAGGAAGAGTGCGGAAAGTTCAAATTGAGCCGGTGGGTGCGGTGGCGACGGTGATTTTTGAGCGATATCGGGAGGCGGGGAAGCTTGGGGAGATGGGTCCGGAAGTCGCGAAGTTATTGATGGCGGCGATTTTAGATAACACATTAAACTTCGGAGCGAAGATTACGACGGAGCGTGGTAGGACGGCGCATATGGAGCTGATGAAGGTGGCCGGAGAAGATGAGGTGTTTACAGAGCGGTATTTTCTGGAATGCCAA
>CANAUU010000036.1 GCA_947364965.1 uncultured Candidatus Saccharibacteria bacterium
AACGAAGAGGCTGGCGCACAGGCATTAATGAAGCAGGTGGGTAATATCCTAGGGGTTGAGTTCCAGTATTATGCGCATGTGAACTGGGCATCGTTGATTGAAATTATTGATACGCTAGGCGGGATTACGGTGACGCTGGATGAGGATTTTAATGACTATTATTATACTGGTATAGTGGCGAAGGCGGGGGAGCCGCTTACGGTGGATGGCACAAAGGCGCTGGGGTTAGCGCGGGCACGCCACGGGACGACTGGTGGCGACTTCACGCGTGGCAACACGCAGCAGAAGATTGTGGAAGGCATAGCGCAGAAGGTATTACAAAATGGGGTCGGCGTGAATGAGGCGCTAGGGCTGCTAAATATTCTGGGAGATAATTTACGCTCAAACTTTTCGGCAGATAATATTAAGGCGGCCGTAAGGTTGGCGTCTGGGTTTAATATTTCGAGTATTCGACAAGTGCCGCTAGTAAATTATGATGAAAATGTTTTCTATGTGACAACTGCGACGATAAACGATATATCATATGTAGTACCATCGGCTGGTGAGCGAGATTACTCGGAAATCCAGGAGTATGTGGCCGGGATGTTTAGTAGCGACGGTGTGAAGCGTGAAGGGGCTAAGTTTGCGGTTTATAATGCGACCGAAGGCTACGGAGTGGCTTCAGCGGAGCGAGAGCGTTTGGAAGGCGATGGGTTTAAGGTCTTGCGGGTTGGCGACGCGGCGTCAAATGTCTGTGGGTTAGCATACTGCGTATATGAGATGAGCGATGAAAAAGTGGCAACTCGCGCAGCACTGGAGGAGAGGTATGGGATTGCCGTACATCCAGCGAGCGAACTACCCGAAGGGGTTTGGGGTGGGGATGTGGACTTCATTGTGATAGTAGGAGCAGTGGCAGAAAACACTGAAGAATAAGAGACCGGAAAATAGGCAGTATGTCTCGGAGTTTAGCCCATACTGCCTCTATCCAAATTGATGCCGCAATCTTAGTCTTCAGAATTGTTTAAGGCAATTTTTTCGATGATGAGTTGTCGTTCGCGACCTTCGCCCTCGGAATGAGTTTTGACATCGGAGTAGTCTTGAGCAACCTTATGAACGATACGGCGATCAGCGGCGTTAAGGTTGAGACGTTTGGAGTGGCCGGTGGCACGAACTTCACGGATCCAATCTTCTGCTTGCTCGGCGATGCGGTCGGCGCGTTGACGTTTGTAGTCGGCGACGTCAACATTGACACGAGTCAGTTCCCCTTCGCGGCTAGTCAGAGCCATGGAAACAATATGCTGGAGGGCACGTAAGTTGTTTGCTTCGCGACCAATGAGTAAGGAATTCATACTAGTCGATGGAATAGACAATTGGATCACTTCATCGTCAAGTGTGGAATCGACGGCAACATTGATGCCAAAGAATGACAATAAGTCTTCAAGATATTTAGTAGCGAAGCGAATAGATTCGTCTTTGTTCATAGTTTAACTCCTTTTCTTTTTATGACGGCGACTACTCTTGGCGGAAATGCGCGTGACCTTGACGCCGGGTTTATCTTCGGATTTAGTGGAGTTTTTATTTTTCATCCAATGGTTAGAGTTAGATGATGTGTTGTCTTGGACGATCTGCCCTTCTTCGATGCTCTTCAGTTCCTTGATAAGGCGTTTATCGGCGACTTCTTCCATTTGGTCGGTTTTCTTGTTAAGAATATATTTCTGCTGGAAGCCAGTCATGAGGTTGCTAAAGAAATAATAGAAGACAAGAGCGCCAGGAAGGTTAATCATAATGAGGAGCATCATGATTGGCATCATGTAAGACATCTGGCCCGTCATGACTTGGTTGAGTTCGGCTTGATCAGGCTCTTTGCCGTCGGCGGCTTCTTTCATGATTTGGCGGAAGGTTTTGGATTTTTGAGACTTCTTTGAGGGGAGTTGTTGACGAGAAATCCAGAACTGCGTAAAAGCGGAACCGAGTGCAAAGAACAACATGACGAAAGCGCTAATTGAGGTAAAGCCTGGTTTCGGGTCTAAATCGACGAAGCCAAAGAGTTTTGGATGGAAATCATACGTCTTCTCTGGGATTGTTTCGAGACGGTTCTTGATTTCCTCTTCGGTACCACCTTCAGCACGAGCTGCTTTGACGGCGTTTTGATACTCGAGATATGGTTGCTGAAGTTGGATAACCTCATCAATGCGCTCAATTTCGCGAACTGGGGCGTAGGCGCGACGCTCAAGGTTATCGTCTGGAGTCGGCATAACCATGACGCGGACAGCGGTATAGAGAGCAATAAGAATCGGAAGCTGAATGAGTAAGGTAATAATGGAGCGGAAGGGTTTAATATTGTTGCGTTTGTAAAGGTCCATCATCTGAAGAGATTCAAGCTGACGGTTGCCGTTGCAATTCTTTTTAATTTCGGCTAGCTCGGGCTGGATCTTGCGCATCTGACGAGTCTGGTGAAGCTGACGCTTCAGAATGGGCCAGAGACAAATTTTAATAAGGATGGTAAATAAAATAATGGCGAGACCAAAGTCGCCCACAAAGCCATAGATAACGAAAAGAATATTCGTGATCGGACGAACGATCAACGTGTCAATTAACTCAAACATAGCTATATTATAGCACGAAACCTGCTATTCGGTAAGACTTCTCGAGATGAGATCATGAACAGTTTGACGGAGTTCAGGAAATGACACGTTAGCGACAGCCTTGCTGAAGACGACAAAGACACAGTCCATAGGTTGAGGAAACTCGTGGAGTTCATGGCGAATAGCCTCGTAGATGCGGCGGCGGATACGATTGCGACCAACGGCGGATTTGAGGACCTTTTTCGAAACAACAACTGCAAAGCGCTGGTAGCCACGGGAATTTGGAGCAAAAACCAGCGAAAGAGAAGGGGTGCGAATGGTTTTTCCCTTCTGATAGACATAGCGAACGCCGCCACGAGAGTGAAATCGATATTTTTTTGCTAGCATAAATTGTTTTTATTATACCACTTAAAATACCCCCGAAGGGGTATTTGTTAGGCGGTGAGACGGGCACGACCTTTGATGCGGCGGCGCTTTAAGACTTTTTGGCCATTTTTGGTGCTGTTGCGCTTCATGAAACCATGCTCAACTTTGCGCTGACGTTTGTGTGGCTGGTAAGTCCGTTTTGGCATAACATTGTCCTCTTGCTTTTATAATAATGAAATACTTGTTCTAGTATACACTAGTTTTCCACTTTTTTCAAGAAGTTTTCCACATATTATTCTGAAGTAGAGTAGCAGTTGTGGAAAAGTCTACCCCTGTGGTTGAGGAGCGATATTATAACATACCGGGAAATAGGGTAAAAACTGTGGAAAAGTCGGAGGATGTTTGCTATAATTGGGGTAGTTAAGGAGGTCGTGAGAGGGTCTATGTTGGACGTGTGGAAGAATGTGCTGGCTGAAGTCGAACAGACTATTCCGCGTGAGCAATTTTCGACCTGGTTTACGGGAACGGAACTTTTGGGGGCTGAGGATGGGGTGGTGGTGATTGGGGTGCCGAATGTTTTTAAGCGAACGCAGCTACAGGCAAAATATTCGGATGTGATTAGGGCGGCTTTTAAGAATAACGGGGTGAAGGTGGCGGACTTGACCTACCAGGTGATGAGCCGAGAAAAACCGCGCAGTGGACGAATATATGAGGGGGTGATGAAACCGACTGCCGTGGCGACGGTGGCGACGAATAATCTGCGCTCATCAGGATCGACGAGTGGTTCGATACAAACTGGCCTAAATCCGCGATATACGCTGGATAATTTCGTGATTGGATCGAATAATGATTTGGCGGTGAGCGTGGCACAGAATATTATCAACAATCCGGGGGTGAGTTATAATCCGTTTTTCTTGTATGGTGGGCCAGGGCTCGGAAAGACGCACCTCGTACAGGCGATTGGTAATGCCCTGCTCCAGAATAATCCGAGGATGAAGATTTTATACACGCCGATCTCAAGCTTCTATTCGGAGTTTATTAAATCGCTGCAAAATAAGAAAAGCGATGCTTTCCGTGAAAAGTACCGAAAGTTAGATGTTTTAATTATTGATGATTTCCAGATGATTATGAATAAGGATGCATCGCAAGTAGAGTTTTTTGATATTTTTAATGAATTGTATGGGCTGAATAAGCAGATTATCGTGACGTCAGACCGGTTGCCGGACCAGATTAAATCTGTGGACGTAAGGCTGTCCTCAAGACTTTCGCAGTCGGGAGCATATGATTTACAGCTGCCACAATTCGAGGATCGGTGTGCGATTCTAAAGTCGAAGGCGGAGTTTAAGGGGGTGGAGATTGAAGATGCGGCAATTGAGTATATCGCGGAGAATATTAAGACTAATATCCGGGCGCTAGAAGGTGAGCTAGAACATATTCTGGCGGTAGCAGATTTCAAGAATATGACGCCACTAGAGGTGATAAATGAAGGGTATATCAATACAGCAAATACACAGCGGACAAAAACGGTGTCCCCAAAAGTGGTGATTGAGAAAGTAGCAAAGTATTACCAGATGACGCCGAAGGAGATGTGTAGCAAGAGCCGAGTTGCACATATCAAAAATGCGCGACAAGTAGCAATGTATATTCTATCAAAAGATTTATCGATGAGTACGCCGAAGATTGCGTTGGAGGTCGGGGTGAAAGATCATACGACTGTGATGCATGGAGTAAAAAAGATTGAGGGGGACTTGAAGCTGAATTTTAATTTGCGCGACCAAATTGCAGCAATTAAGGAAAAGATTTATGGGTAGTAGCAGTTGTTCGGGTTTTCACACGTGTTCGGGTGTTTGGATCTGTTCGGGTTGTAAATTTGTTCGGGTTTTTAGCGTTCGGTTTTTACAACGTGTTCGGACTGCATCCGCAGCGCTTCGGTACCTCACTAATATTAAAATGTGTCATAATATTAGTTCGGTTTCTTGCGCTGTTCGGGTGTTTTCTGTGGAAAACTTGTGGAGAAGTTTGAGGGAAAGTTTGTTGAAAAATGGTGGAAAAGTTTCCACAAGTTGGCAGAATAATGAGTTTTGCACAAGAAATAGTGAGTTAGTGGGGGTTTTCCACGATTTGGTGGAAAAGTTTTCCAGTATGGTTTCCACATGGTTTAACTGGGGTAAATGGATAGTTTTACACAGTTTCCACGGGCTCTACTATAACTACTATTATTATATTAGGTGGTTCTGGAACGGTACCGCGAAGATTTGTGGAAGAATTAAAAAGGTGAACATTTAAGGAGTCTGAAAGGAGAATGTATGGAAATTAAGATTGGACAAGAAAAGCTTGCAAAAGCATTAAACCATGTCAGCAAGGTAGCGGCGGGGTCAAGGGCAACTTTGCCAATTCTTAACAATGTTTTAATTAGGGTGGATGAGAATAAGGTATCGCTTACAACGACGAACCTAGATATGGCAGTGGTGAGTTTTCTGCCAGCGGCGGGGTGTAAAAACGGGGTGGTGACGGTGCCGGCGAGGTTGATAGCGGAGTTTGTGAGTAATTTGCCGCGGGGAGAGATAGTGGAGATTACGGCGGAGGGTGAAAAGGTTGAGATTAAAGCTGGGGGGTATACTTCGAGTATCAATGGGGCGCCGGCGGATGATTTTCCGGAATTACCAGAGATTGAAGAAGGCAAGGTGGTGAAGTTTGTGATAGGGGTGGATGAATTTAAGGATGGGTTGGCGCAGGTGATGGTGGCGGTGAGTAATGATACGACGCGGCCGGCGTTGACTGGCGTATATTTTAATACGTTCGAAGATGGGCTATATCTTGCGGCGACGGACGGGTATCGTTTGGCGGAGCGGAAGATATTGAAGGGGGCGGGAGCGGAGGTGATGGCGATTGTGCCGGCACCGTCACTTCGGACGGTAATGGGTTTACTTGGGGATGAGGCGACAGAGATTGAGATTTTGTTTGATGAAACACAGGTGCGGTTTAGGCTGGGCGAAGTTGAAGTGACGTCGAAGCTGATTGATGGTTCGTTCCCTGATTATCGACAGCTGATCCCGAAAGAAACAGAGATTAAAGTTGGGTTGCCGCGAGATGAGCTGACGCGGGTGACGAAATTAGCAGCGTTGTTTGCGAAAGAAGTGGGTGGTTCGGTAGTTTGTGAAACGACTGTGGAAAACGGGGCGTTTTCGATTGCGTCAGTAGCGAATGAGTTGGGGGAAAACAAGTCAGAGATTGAGACTGAAGTAAAAAGCGATGGGAAGGTGACTCTGAATTCGAGGTTTTTACTAGATGCTTTGAATGTGGTTGGTGGAAAAGATGTGAGTTTCGGGTTTTCTAACAAGTTGGATCCAGTGGTGCTTCGGAGCGATGTGACGGAAGACTATGTACATATTATTATGCCGCTCAAGAGCTAGAAAGGTTTTCTGTTGACTACTACCTCGTCAAACTTCCCAGTACGCGGTCGCCGTATGCTCAATACGGCTCCCTTGCGCGCTTCAAGTTTTTCTCGTATTAGCCTAACAGAAAACTTTTCTAGGGAGATTATGGAAAATGGTGATTAGGCAAGTGAAACTCACGAACTTTCGGTCACATGAGAGTTTTGTTTTGCAGTGTAATCCACAAACAACGACGATTATTGGGGAAAACGGTTGTGGAAAAACTTCGATCTTAGAGGCGATTTATGAGACTTTGCAGGGGAAAAGTTTTCGAGCGGTGGACCGAGAGATTGTGCGGCGGGGAGCAGAGTTTTATCGGGTGGAGCTGGAGTATGAGGATGGGCGGAAAGTGGTGGCGGTTTATGACGTTGCTCAAGGAAAAAAGGAGTTTCTGGCAGAGGATAAGAGGTCGCGAAGATTGCCCAAAAAGGTGAAATATCCGATTGTTTTGTTTGAGCCGGATGATTTACATTTGGTGGGATCTAGCTCAGTGAGTCGGCGGAATTATTTTGATCGAGTTTTTGGGCAACTGTCAGAAAAATACAGCGAAGCACTCCTGCGATACAATAAGGCACTGCGTCAGCGAAATGAGCTTTTGAAGGACGAGGGGGTGAGGCAAGAGGATTTGTTTTCTTGGGATGTGCTTTTGACGCGGCATGGGGCGGAGCTCGCGGAGGGGCGCAGGAGATTCGTCGATGAAATAAATGAAAGATTTACGGAAGTCTATCGGTCGATTGCGGAGAATGAGGATGAGGTTTTGCTATCGTATGAGAGCTTGGTGGGCTCGGAGAGTGAGTCTTTGGCGAGATTGGGGCGAGATTTTGAACGGGATAGGCTACTAGGGCATACTGGGTATGGGGTGCATAGAGATAATTATGAGTTTATTTTTAATGGGGCAGGAGCGGACGGTTCAGCGAGTCGAGGCGAGGTGCGATCGAGTGTGCTAGCACTGAAGTTTATCGAGGCGGATATGGTAGTATCGGTTTTGGGGCGAAAGCCGGTAGTTTTGCTGGATGATGTGTTTTCTGAATTGGATGAAAAACGGCAGAGGTGCTTGGTGAAGAATTTTCAGAGCAACCAAATTGTGTTAACTGCTGTTAGTGGTCAATATGATTCGGCTAACTGTGTTGTTTTGGAGTAAGCAAGCTTTTGCTATTTTGTCGATTTTGGATTGTAGTACAGCTAATTTGGAGGTCATCATAGTCTTCGTGTGCGATATGGTTTTATGCGGCGTAGCTGCGGTTGCGGACGTCGGCGTAGATAATATATTGATTGTGAGCAATGAGGCGTTGTTCGGAGGAACTTTTAGCGAATTCTGGGGTGAGGTCAGCTTTGATGGTGGCAGCGATTTCTTGACCGGTTGGAACTGGTGTATCTTCCATGGCGATACGGGTGCCAGCATCGTAGTTTTCGAGGAAGTCAGAGTAACCCGCTAAAGCAATAACGAGGTTAGCATCGTCTTTGGTCATACCAGTCACTCTAGCGAGATACCCTGAAGGAGAGTTATCTAGTGGATGTGTTTTTTCATAGCGCTCCTCATAGGCAGTGACGGGATTTTGGGAGCCCTCGTAGGCGCCCATTTGCTCTAGGAGACGCTGATCTTCAACGTATCGTTGATAATAGCGAAATTCATTGTTCCATTCTTCTCTTCCGTCATTGACACATTTTTTTCCTGTTGCCCAGTCTAGATTGGATAAATCTTCTGTTGCATGTAAAATACTGACAACATCGCCGATAATAGGGACGTAGCCTAGAGCGTTGATGACACTATTGTTGGTTTGGAGGCTGCTCAGAATTCCGGCATCAGCTACGCCAAATGGGGAGGTGCGACTATTGCAGTATGTAATGTATTTTGCTAAGTTGGAATCGTCTTTAATTTCGTAACTATCGTTGCTGCCGTTGTGTGTGACTTGGCTGTTTATGGCGTTTTGGTATGTTGGGTCCTCTGGACTAAGCGAGATTGTGCTGGTGTCGATTGTGGTAATAGGATTGCAATAGATATCACCAACTGCACCAATAGACTCTAGGGCTGGACAGTCGCCAAAAGTTGTGATATAAGAGGTGTTTGGTCCGTCGGCTAAGGCTTTGCCGGAAAGACTGGTAATAGATTTGGATACTGTTCGTAGAAATGGTGTAACTCCGAAAATTTTAGATGTAGTGAAGGTTGGTAATAAATTGTAGGCTATACTGCCAAAGAAGGTGTTTTTGTTTGTGATGTCGAATGGACTGAGCTTCATGCGATCTACTTCAGCATTTAACGCTAAAACTTCGTTGGTTAGTTTGTTGTGTTGGGTGGCGGTTGTTTGTGTAGTGAGCGATAGTCCGCTTTTCATGGAGAGCATCATATTAAGACCAAAGCCGTTCATTAGGGTTTCGCCAAAAGGTTTACCAATGACAGTGATGGCCGTATTTACG
>CANAUU010000037.1 GCA_947364965.1 uncultured Candidatus Saccharibacteria bacterium
CTACACGACGCTCTTCCGATCTAAAACCAGCGCTCATTCTGATGAGGTTGCTAAAATCATGACTGAAATCAAAACCATGGTCGACGACAAAATTCATGCCAAAGGCATCCCGACCGCAATCTATGATGGGAAGAAGCATAATGGGCTATATAAAGCGGACTAGTCTTATATTCGGCATTGTCGGTCTCTTCATCGCGGGGCTCGCTACTTGTCCTGCTGCTGATGCTAACGCCATCAAAAATCCCACTTCCGTCGCCGAAAACCCCAACGGGGAAGATAACGGCGAGCCCGTCGATGAAGAAGCTCGCTTGAGCGCGGTCGCCGAAAACTGTGCCAATATCAAATATGCCCTCTCGCAGCTCCAACGTTCCGACTCTCGTACCCGCACCTATCTTGGCACCTCCTATGAGGCTATTTCTGGGCGTTTCATTGTCCCGCTAAATCTGCGCCTTGAGCGCAACAATCGTCCTTCCGAGCAGCTTCTTCATATTCAGTCTGAGTTTATGACGACTTTGACTGATTTTCGCCTAGCCTACACCGACTATATGCGCGAGCTAGAAATTCTCACCGCTATCGACTGTAGTGCTCAACCCGCCGATTTTTATAATCACCTCGAAACCACCCGCACCAAGCGTGCCGCCCTCCAGGCTGTCACCCAAAAACTCAATACCCTTGCCGGTGAACAATATCAAGCAGTCGTAGATTTCGAGGGGAAACTATGAGGCTCCAAACGCGTGGCGGTCGCAACCTTGCCCTACTTGGCTTAGGCTCTATCCTTATCGCTACCATAACCACCTCTATTGGTATCTACGTCTACCACAGTAGCGGCGACATTTATCTCGATCGTTCTCGACCGGGCTACCTGCCCGACCCCGACGAAGTCGAAGAGGAACAGGAAATCAACCCTACTTATTCCTATCCCGACAACGGTCCAATCGAAAAGTCCGAATTCAAAACCTATCTCGAAGAACTCAAAAAAGTCAATGACCGCCTCAAAGCGCTCGCTGACCCCTACTCGCCCGCCCCTCTTTCCGATGAGTCTCTTGGCATTGCCCCAACCAAACCCAGCGACACTACCCAAGACAAAGAGTAAAATACTCTAGCGCATTCGCGCGTTTTCAGTCGCATCTCTCGGCGCATGGACAAACTGTGTCGCCGCCGACTCTTGATTCCCAGCATAAACCAGCTTACGTAGCCACAAATCCGCCGGCCCCGCCGTCATCAGTAGTACTAAATACCCTTTTTCATGCCATTTCAACAGCGCCTCCGCCAACTGATTATCCAACTCCGCCGGCTCAGCCACCTTCTTATTTGTTAGCCGCGCGATAAAGTCCACCGGCGTCAAAACCTTCAGCTTCGGATCCTCTCTCGTCAAATAAGTCGGCAACCAATATAGTTTCGACACCCCCTCAAAAGCCTTGGCATAATCATCCGCCATCTCCGATTGTCGAATGTTCTGGTGTGGTTCATAAACCGCTACCACTCCCTTTAACCCCCGCCGCTCTGCCTCCTCGCGCGCAATCTCGACTGTCGCCGCCACCTCCTCCGGATGGTGCGCATAGTCCGAATAATACCCCTCCGAAACCTGCTCAAACCGTCGCCCCACGCCAGGGAACTTATTAATCACTTCAACAACCTTCTTTCGCTGCTTGCCAGAGCCGACCAAGGCCGCAAACTTCGCCATCCCCCGTGGTCGCGGCATAATCCTCTGCACTACATCAATCGCCAGAGTCGCATCATACCGCCGTGCCTCCCCTGCGAGGTCCACATCCGCCGCAATCTCATCCCCCCGCACAACCGTCTCACTCTGCCGCTCAAACTGTCGGAAGGCATCCTGATATTCCTGCACCGTCGGGTAAATGTCCGGATGATCATAAGTCACGACTGGAATCGCCGCCAACCACGGATGATATGCCAAGAAATTCCGGTCATACTCATCCGCCTCGTAGACAAAATACTCCGATTTCGGGTCATATTTTCCCGCCTCCGCGAACGGCAAAGTCGTCCCGATCAGATACGACACCGGAATCCCCAGTTTCATACACGCCCAGATAATCATCGCCGTGGTCGTCGTCTTCCCGTGCGTCCCCGCCACCGCAATCATCTTCAATTGCAACTTCTTTACCAGATAGCTAATCAGCTCATCTCGCTTCGAAATGCGCTTAATCTTCAACTTCTTCGCCATCAGCAGCTCCGGATGGTCCTCCGGCAACGCCGACGTATACACAAACCAATCCACCCCCTCATTCTTCGCCCGTGCCTTCAAAAACTCGCCGTCCTGCTCGCCGAGATAAACCTTAATCCCGTTCGCCGCCAGCTCGTTCGTCACCGCGCCTGACATCTTATCCGACCCAAAAACCGTCATCCCCGCATCTTTTGCCATCAGAGCTAGCGGCCCCATCCCCGTTCCCGAAATACCTGAAATATAAATATTCATAAACTCATTATAGCACATTCCGTGCGTCCTCTCTTCGGAACCATCGACATGTCCCGCGTGATCACTTTTGCGGAACACTCATCATGCCAGCAAACCTATGCTATAATTATATATAACAATGGGTGGCAAAAAATCTAATCGACTGCGACGAGTTCTCGGCTCCTTCAAAGCCGTGCGGGTTTGGCAGCTCGTCCTCATCCTTATCCCGCTCATGTTTCTCACCGCTACCCTCCTCCGTTTTGACCATCTTCGCATGGTCGAGCTCCGCTCTGCTGTCCTCGAAGCCGACAAAACCGGCGACCAAGACGCCCTGAAAACCTCCCTCATTGACCTCCGAGATTTCGTCTTCTCCCACGTTGCTATCAATATTACCGAGGCTAATGGTGCCCCCGTCATTATGTTCGGCACCGGTCCCTTCTACCTCGAGCAACAATATCTCCGCGCTGCCGACGCCGCCATCAAAGAAGCCGAATCCATCATCATCGACGATTTCAACCCTAACGGCAACATCTACGCTGCTGTCGCTGCCATCTGCCAACCCCAAGCCATCGCCAACGGCTGGGCCTGGTCCAGCCCCGGTTATCTCGACTGTTGGACCAGCGAACTCGCCAAATACCCCGCCTCCGACAACCTCGAGAACACCCTCGCCGCCGCCGTCCCCTCGACCGAACTCTATCGCTTGAACTACGCCTCCCCCCTCTGGTCGCCCACCCCGACCGGCTTCGCCCTTCTCGCCTGCGCTATTATCATCGTAATCATTATAGTTCGCATTCTTATCTGGGTCATCCTCAAAATCGCCCTTCTCATCCTCGGCCGCTCCTAAAGCCCGCCCCACCCCAGAAAACCATAACCGTCACCCCAATAAACCATAAGATTTTTCGCTTTTCCCTAGAAAACCCCTTGACGCCCCCAAACTTTCAGAATAATATAGAGATATAATAACTTAAGGAGGGACCTCATGGCCTACGAACATACTAACAGTAAAGGCGTCACCTACTACCTGAACAAGAAGGAAGTCACTTTGCGCGGCGGTAAGCCACAGACGATTTATTTCTTCACCAAGACCAAAGAAGGTAGCAAGGGCACCCCATGCGACTTGCCAGAGGATCGCGTCGTGAACGAAAACCCACGCAACGGCTTCTTGACCTTGAAGAAGAAAGCATAAGTTCCCGCACGCTGATTTTATATATTTAGGTACAAAATCTCCCAGAGCTCAAAGTTCTGGGCGATTTTATTTCTCTCATCCACCTTACGCCTGCTAACTCTGATACTTATCCCTCCGCACCAATTTTTCATCGCTTAATCCGCGCTCAACCGCCTTAAATCCACACTTTACTAATTCTAGCCACCCGGAAACTCGTTTTAGCCTCTTGACAAAACGCTTATGCTATGCTACAATGGAGATATAGCCTCTTCGTGAGGACAGTTTTTGACGATTTACGCCCTCATTTCTCCCTTCCAATTTAAGGCAAAACCTGATATAATTACCACATGAGTGATAATAAAGATAAAGTTGCTGGTCGCAAAAAGGCCTTGAAGGAGTTCTTGATCGGCGCAGCTATTGCCGCTGCTGGTGGCATCGCTACCTCGATTTCCTATAACTCCGCTCGCCCGGGCGACACCTACACGGTTTACACCGGTATCATTGCCCTTGGTGTCGTTTATGCGGTCATCGGCCTCTGGCACCTCGCGTTCCCGCTTGGTCTTCGCGGCAAAAATAAACCCGAAGCCAAAGCTGCCGAGCCAGCCGTCGTCGAGAAAGACGAAGAAGACGTCGTCAAAGACGCCGAATAAATGGTCCTCTCGGCACGAAAAAGACCCCTAAGCGGGTCTTTTTCGTGAAATCTAAACTGGTGCCGATACGAGCCCCAGAATGCTAACCGCAGACCACCCTCAATCCATCCCTAACAAAAATAACACCCATAAGGTGTCATTTGCTTGGTGCGCCTTACTTCGTCAGGTTATTACTACGTTTAAGAGTGGAAACGACAAATAATCCTGCTATTGGCATGACAACAAAATAACACCACATTGGGTGTATCTTGTTAATCAGTTGGTGCGCTCGACTAGACTCGAACTAGCACAGCTTAAAATCGCCACTACCACCTCAAGGTAGCGTGTCTACCAATTCCACCACGAGCGCATGGAACTGATTTAATTATACCAATAAACTGAGGATTATTCAATACGCAAATCTACATTAGCGATGAGGTCAGAGAATTGGTAAGTTTTCCGTTTTTGCGTTTCTGTGGTCGGACGTAGTTTGGCGGGGTTTAACAAAATTTCTTGGATAGTAATGACAATGATGATATAATAAAATAAATGGCTGGGCGAATTCATAACCAAATTTACGATATTTTCGATATGGATAAAATACGAATTAACCCTCAGTCTATTAAAACGGAAGTAAATAAATACAAGAAAGATATCCCTGCAGCTATTGCCGAGTACATTTGGAATGCCTTTGATTCAAATGCTCAAACAGTTAGGATTGAGTGTCAGTTCGATAATGATCTCTCGGTAGGCTATCCAATACTGAAGATTATTGACGATGGGGATGGTTGGGATATGTCACATAGAGACACGGTGGAGATGTTCTTGGGTTCTCAAAAGAGATCTCGCAAGACAAGCTATAAGAGTTTACCTCATGGCAGTAGGGGTGTTGGTAGATTCTCTTTTGCAGCATTTGCTAGCAAAGCTAGCTGGCATAGTATTACTAGCAGCAAGACGTATAACCTAGATATCGAGAGTGCCACCTTGGACAACTATACGCTGAATTCAAATGATAACACCCAGCCAGACAATCATGGTACGACAGTTGAGTTCTATGTGAATAGTGAAATAATTAATTCGGCTTTTATTGATACGACACTTAGAACTAAAACAATTGAACGATTCGCATGGTTTTTAGAATTATATCCGTCAAAAAAGATTTTTATAGATAGCATACCCTTGGACACGCAAGAGATGATCGCTGAGAAGAAAAAAGCCACCATATCTATTGATGGTAACAATGTACCAATAAAGCTAATTCAATGGAAAAAACAGCTTTTAGGCAAAGAAGCCTCTAGAATTTATTTTTTGAGCACCGACAAAGAAGAGCAATTCAAAACTTCAACGGGGTTTAATAATAAATCTGATGTCTTTTATCATTCTGCATATGTAGAATCTGATAGATTCATAGGTTATATTCCAGAGAAAGACCATAATGACGAAGATCAGCAAAGTTTGCCTATTGATAAAGAACAACGCGAATTTGTCAATACAGCGAAGGAAAAAATTCAAGGAGAGTTAAGAAAATTCAGAACACCATATATAGAAAAAATATCTCATGACTTTGTAAAACAACTTTCTGAAGAGCACATCATGCCAAGTCAAAGAGATTACGCAATACCAGAAGAAGATTTTAAGGAGCTAATCCGTCAGACCTACGTTATTGCACCGGAAATGTATACTAATCTTTCGGACAATAACAAACGTATCACGCTGAGGCTAATGGCTTCACTCATGATGAGTAATGAGCGCAATTTACTTATCAAAACTATTGAAGGAGTTTACGCTCTTAGTGAGGAGCAGAAGGACAAGCTGAACGATTTGCTAGATCGCACCACACTCGGCAATATTGTAGATACGGTAAGCGAGATAGATCACCGACTTCAGACATTGGCTGATTTAGAAGACATTATATATGATAAAAATAAAACATTGACTACATTAGAAGTTAAGCATTTACAGAAAATCCTAGATAATGAGTTTTGGGTTTTTGGGGAACAATATCGGTTGGTTACGACCACCGAGGGACAAATAAAGGAGGCCATTAGTAGACTAGCTAGAGAAGATCTCGGCGTTGTTGATTATTCTGTGGAATCCAATTCCAAAAAGGAACTGGACTTATGTTTGGCGAAACAAATCGTCACGCCACAGCATGATGGTATGGCCAAGATTCATAACATAGTAGTTGAGCTAAAACGTCCAAGCGTCAAGATTGGTAAGAATGAACTCGACCAAATACTTACATATAAAGATCATCTTCTTAGTGAACCAATATGTAAAAGTCAAAATATGAGTTGGGATTTTATTTTAGTTGGTTCAGACATTGGAAGCGATGATATAATTGAACAAATTAATAGTGCTGCTACGCATGGTGAGAAAAACCGTGGTCTTATTCGGAAGGTGTGCGATGAAGGCAAGCAGTATAGTGTATATGTAAGAAGATGGAATGATATAATAAACTGTGAACACAAACCAAGACTGGAGTTTTTACGTAATAAATTACAGATTACACCTAAGGATAATAGTAAAAAGACGCAGGATGAGATTACGGATGCCCATATTCCTAACCCTAATCAGTAGTTCTCAGATAGTAGACCAACTCCTCACCTCTCCAATTCTCAAGCACCCAATTATGATATTCTTCCCAAAGCTCAGCATACAACCTGCTTAGATTAACGTCATGTTTTTCGTACCAAAACCAACATTTATGATTAAGCACCATTGAGAGTTCCGTTCCATAGACTTTATCATATCTCCACTCTCGCTTCGCCTGCTTATAAGTATCTCTAATTGCTCTTTCTCCGAAATACTCCGCAATAGTAAAATCTTCCCAAAAGGTGGTCTTACACTCATAATCAAGCAACATCATGGCTTATACTCCCGCATAAACTTATCAACTGAGCCGTACTGTGCCTCAATATAACTTTTATATTGGTTATAACCTAGGAGTATATCACGATATTCACGACTACTTATATCACAGGCTTTTATAGCAAGCTGAGCTTCCATAATCATGTTATATCTACCACTTCTACGAACTTTCTCGTATTTGTAGAAGTTTGGTTTCCAATCACTATCAACAGCCATTTATAATATTCTCCTAACATAAACCTGATGTTCTCGTCCATAAATGTTCTGCTATCTCGCCATTTGCCCAAAGCCTATATTCTACTTGGCTTAAATAGTTCAGCCTCGCCTCTAAGTCTGGATACTTTGAGCTACTCACTTTTATTAAATGTTCTTCTCCATCCGTACCTAAATACTTCATGGTAGTAATAGATTTTGCTGCTCGCTTCATAATAAAGTTAATTTTCTTCCTAATTGTCAGAAAAATAAAGCACAAAATATAGCTCCATGAGTTAGAGCCATATTCTTAACATAAAAGTTTATCGCAACCTACCGTTTAGCCGAGGTAGCGTTGTAAGAAGGTATGCGATATACTATATGTATGGATAAAATAGTTCCTACGTTTAGAGAGAGCATATTCTCTAGCATTTCAGATACAATTCCGGATATCGCCGAGCTTGGCATTGATAGCATTTTAAACGATGGGTTCTTGAAAGACATTCCTTTTGTCAGATTAGTATTAAGTGTAAGAAATACGGCTCAATCCATACATTATCGAAACCTCCTGCGGCAAACACTAGCATTCGTTAAAGAGCTGAATGATGGTAACTTAGATGAGAAAAAGAAACAGAAGTATAAGAAAAAAATTGAAGATAACCCTAAAAAGGCAGAAGAAGAACTTGGTAGAGTACTTATTATCCTCAATCAAACCGTAGAATTAGAGAAGAGCAAAATCTTGGCAAAAATTTTCCAAGAATACATAAATGAAGAGATAGATTGGGGAACATTTTGCGAATTCTCTGAGATTACTAGACTTTTCTTTGTCGACGATATATGGGATTTAAAAACGGTTTATGATCGCAATCGTGATGATTATAGATTCCTTTCATATGGGCTGAGTAGGCTCGAATCACTTGGACTAGTAAAAACTACTACCAAACTAATCTTTGTCGATGGCGAACCAGAAACTGAAGAAGAAATAGAGTTGTCATCTGTTGGCAAAAAGTACTACGAGCTAGCTTCAAAGGCTTTATTCACAAATCAAATATCGGCAAAGTCTTAATCCACAAAACCTCATAACCCTTTGCCTCTAACTTCTGCTTTTCCTCTATCATCTTGTCCAGCCTTTTTACCTCGTCTGCCACGTTCCACTTGTCCAAGCACTTAAAATCATAAACTCCGTCCGGAGATTTGTATTTCATAATGGTGACACTATTTTTGCTTGCGGGATTCATATTCCTCTCCAGCTTCTTTCATGACTTTTGCCATTCTTTGTTTAAGTTCCTTACCATGACGTAATCCAGCTTCCAGCTCTTCTTTCGTGACTGGCTTATGTAAATCATAGCTCATGGGGTGATCGCCTAACTTATTTTTCACTATTTTACCACCTCCCGCAGCTTAAACCATATTGCTGGCATTTGGCTTCATCTAGGGCAAGACCAGCCTCTACGACTGCTTCCCAAGTGGTTG
>CANAUU010000038.1 GCA_947364965.1 uncultured Candidatus Saccharibacteria bacterium
GACGCGCTAGACTCAAAATCTGGTTCTCGCAAGAGAGTGAGGGTTCGATTCCCTCTTCGCCCACCACAAATCCTTTAGTGCTTGAATTTGTTCGTTTGACTCCTGTTGGACGAACATTTTTTGTTAATGTCGCATTTTGGTGATATGCGCGGAAGTAAGGTAAGTTTTACTTAGCTTAATCTGTTTATCACCTCGTTCTCTGTGCTTACAAAAAATACATCTTTCCCATTATTACTTTCGTAGATGAAATCTTGTAGTGGCTTGCTGGTATATTTGGAAAAATTGCCATAAATCGCAAATTTAATTCCATAATTGACGAATTTTTGTAAAATTTCTCCAGCCAAACCTTTACTTAAAATGAAGAAATCGTCGCAAATGGCTTCTTTGTTTAAAGCAATTTTGTTGCAACCGGTTTCATGTTTTATCGTCATAATGAAGTCTATCGCCGACTGGGTATCTTCTATAATTACCTCATTACTATCTATAATGACTATATTATTAATTCTCCTTGTGTTCATATTGCTCCTTTAGTTTTAATAGATGATCGATTTGCCACGCTCTTTCCTTTTCCATTAGCTCAATCACATTTTCTTGATTTTTATAAGAGATTTTGATTGCAGATATAATATACATCCCAGCTCCTTCGGCGTGAGTAGGAACATGGCAGGTGGCTAGAGTATGCGAGCAGGCGCGGAGGATTTGGCAGGCTACTTTATCTTTTGGTTCGAGTTCGCGGGCGGCTTTTAGGACTGTCCAGCAATACTTTTGAGCAGTTTTATTTTTAACAGCAAAATAGCTCTCGGTAATTACTTATCTAATTATATCATGGCGGAGAGGTTGTGCCGGAGGTGCGGAGTATGGAGAAGGGATTGGTGGCGTATGTGGGGTAAGGTAAAGCATTATTGTGTTAAGGCGACCAAGTCTGCTTTTTCGTATTTATTAGAGCCTCTCTGGCTTTTCTTATATTTCCAGCACTTAATTGCATCTTCTAAGGTTTTGTCCTGATTTTCTGCAAAGAAGTCTCGGATGTAAGTGTTATATTCAAATTGCCCGCCAATAGTTGTCTTGTTTTGTTTTTTGTCTTCCAAGATTTGGTAGTATGCTACTATGGACTGCGCATAAGTTTTTCCAGCATTTTGTTTCAGCCATTTCTGGAATAACACATTGAACGAAAAACTCTTACCGATTTGTTCTTTATAGAACTTACGGTGTTTTTCTGAGCAGATAAAATCATCTTCTATTTTTGTACCAAGAGTGATAGTATTGGGTATATTTGCTTTTGCTCTGCTATGGATACTAGATGTCTTTTCTCCAGTTTCCAAAAATTTGGCAATCCTAGCAGCAAGTTCGCTCTTGCTACCTGTCGCTTGTAGGCCATTGTGTTTACAAAAGTTTACTAATTCTTCTTTCAACCAATAGTAGCCCTGGAAAGTTTTGCTATCTAAATTATTATCTAGTATTGGTCTTTTGCTCATAACTGGCTCGTCTTTTGTTGACGCGATTGAGATATTTTACTAATAATTTCCAAGCACTTTTCCCCAGCAAGAATAAGGCAACACCAATTATTAGTGATAGGATAAAACCAAGAATAGGGTTTAACTCAACATTGCCGATTTGAAAAATAACATATGGAACTTCAAAATTGAAAATATAACCAATCAATTTGGTTAACCCGCTAATCGGTGCGACAATCCCAAAAACGAGAAACGTTGGGGCAATAATGCCAAGTGTCGGTATGACAAAAATCCCTGACAGGAAAGTTTCAAGATAAAACAGACCTTTATCCATCGTGTATTTTCTATTATTCATTTACTATGCTCCTATTATGATTTTACTCTACTGAAGGTTATCGGGTAATATTATTTTTACGTACCATAATTTGTTATCCTTAGTTTATATATTTATAGGTGGGGTTTACGGAGTTTGGCTTCGTAAAAGACGGTTGGGATGGCAGGTGGTGGTGTAAAATCGGTAGAGTGGAGTGGTAGACGAATGCGCGTATCGTAGTGATGTAAGATGTGGCGTCCGAGCTGAGAAGTGTAATGTCGGTCAGTGGGAATAAGTTTGAGGGCTAGTTGTTTTTGGAGGATGAGATAAATAGCATTGGGATAGATGTGGCTTGGAGCTGCGCACTTGATGATTTTGCCGTTGCGATTTTCCAAGTTAAGCAAACGATAAAATATTTGAGCGGAGAGGTGAAATGGCGGGTTGGCAAAAACTTTGTAGTCACTTGTTGGCAGAGAGACTTGGAGGAAATCCTGCTCAATGACGCGGACGTTTTCGATATGAAATTTGTGGAGATTTGCACGGAGTTTTTCGGCGGTAGCGTGGTCTGGTTCGATAGCCCAAACTTCGCGGACACGCTTTGCTAAAGCGATTGTAATAACCCCGGAGCCAGCACCAATATCAAGCACGAGGTCATGTTTCTTGAGATTACTATGGCCAATAAGTTTGAGGGCTAGACGTGGTGACCGTAGAAAGTGTTGCGAGAGCTGATGATTACGAGTTGACATTTTTGTTGGTGCTCTTTTGATGGGTATTCACGATTCTGGCCTTTGTGTCTTTATTATATCATAATGAGTCGAGCTTGGCAGCGGAGCTCTGTTTTATGGTCGTTTTCTTTTGGCTAGTTTGACGAGTTCATACCAGAAGACGCTGGCGAAGGCGACGGCAAAGACGATAACGAGTTCGATAGCGGTGAGAGGCTGGAAGCCGAAAAGACTGTTGAGCGGACTATAAACTAGGAGGAAGCCAGTCACAATAACGACAAGGTTAATGATGAGCATGACTTTGTCCTTGATTAGCTTCGGTAAGGTTTGGTAGACGAGGTCGGAATCGCTGGAGTTGACTTGGACGATGAAGATATTGGAGAAAACTAGCGCTAGCAAGGCCATAGTGCGGGCGAGTTCAGGCGCGCCTAGGACTTTGAGTCCGTAATAATATAGCCCGAATGATCCGATAAATACTATGAGACCCTGGAGGAGGCTTTTTATGATGATATTTTTGTTGACGATGCCTTCCTTGATGCTGCGTGGCGGTCGGTTCATGATGTTGGATTCAGCGGGCTGTCGTTCGAAGATGATAGAGCAGGTTGGGTCAATGAGTAGCTCTAGTAAGACAACGTGGAGTGGCAGTAGCATTAAGTCGCTAGGTGCGATTTTTAGTAATGGTCCGAAGAGTGATGATAGGGCGATGGGGATGTGAATGATCAGAATGTAGCCGATGGCTTTCTTGATGTTGTCGTAGATACGGCGACCGTCTTGGATAGTTTCGACGATAGTATGGAAATTATCGTCGAGCAAAACTAGATCGGCAGCTTCTCTCGAAACTTCGCTACCGTTTTTGCCCATGGCGATGCCGATGTTGGCTTGTTTGAGGGCTGGGGCATCATTAACGCCGTCGCCGGTCATAGCGACGATTTCTCCATTTGCTTGGAAGGCTTCAACGATTCTCATTTTGTGTTCGGGGACGACTCTCGAAAAGATAGCGACGTCCTTGACGGCTTCTTTTAGCTCGGCGGCGGTCATGCGGTCGAGCATTTCACCAGTAATGACATTTTGGCTATTTTGAATGCCAACACTTTTGGCGATAGCAGAGGCGGTGATGCCGTTATCGCCCGTGATCATTACGACTTTGACACCGGCTTTGTAGCAGGATTTGATGTCTTCATTCACGTTTTTGCGGGGTGGGTCGATTAAACTGACTAGACCGTCAAATTCGAGTTGAATCGACGTAAGCTCGTCGGGTATTTCGTAGGGTTCGGCGAAGCGGCGAGAGGCTACGGCAATGACGCGAAGGCCTTTTTCTTGGAGCTGTTGGATTTTGGCTTCGACCTCTTTTTTGACTGCGGGATTGATGTTGCATAGTTTCAAGATACTTTCAGGGGAACCCTTTGCGGCAACTAGAATATCTTGGTTGATTTCATAAGCTACGCCGACGATTTTGTTTTCGTTGCTGAAGGGAAATTGTTTGAGTTTTTTGTGCTTGAATAACTCTCGTTTGGAGATATCGAATTGCTCGGCGTATTTAAACATGGCGGTTTCCATGGGGTCGTAGGTATCTTCTTCGCAACTGAGACACATATTGTAGGCGAGGTTTTGCTCGTTGCCGGTGTTGACGAAGGTCTCTGCGACCTCCATGCGATTTTGGGTGATGGTGCCGGTTTTATCAACGCAGAGCACGGATACTGCGCCTAGGGTTTCTACGGATGGTAATTTTTTGACAAGGGAGTGCTTTTTGGCGAGTCGCCAGGCACCCATCGACAAAAATACTGTCAAGACGACCGGGAATTCCTCCGGAATCATTGCCATCGCTAAGGTCACGCCAGATAATATGCTATCAATAAGGCGATCTTTGAAACTCGCGCCGGACAAATTAATGAAGGTGAGCAAGCTGACGGTTATAAACAGGATGAGGGCGAGGATGGCGCAATAGAAAACTAATTTGTCGATTTGTTTCTGGAGTGGGGTTTTGTCGTTGGTTTTCTTGCTGACGCTCAGACCGATTTTGCCATATTCGGTGTGATTGCCGATTTTGTCTACTTTGATTGCGCCGGTTCCCTGGATAACCAAAGTTCCTTGATAGCAATAATCGTCGCGCCAGTAGTCTTTGTCATTGCTACGTTCTGTGGTTTTGAAGACGCCGACAGATTCGCCGGTGAGGCTAGATTCGTCGACTTTTAATCCAGAGCATTTGATGACGAAGCCATCGGCGGGGATTTTAACACCTTCATGGACAAAAATAATATCACCTGGCACCAAATCGGAGCTATTAATGCTCTGTCTGACGTTATCTCGTAGAACTTCGATTTTGGGTTCGGAGAGGCTTTTGAGTGCGTTTAAGGTTTTGTCGGTTTTCCATTCCTGAACTACGTCAATCGTGATAATTCCCACCACAAATACTAGCATGATAATTCCGTCTTGTTGTTCGCCGAGGAGGAAATAAATTGTTGCTGCGATGAGAAGGAGCACGAACATAGGTTCGCTTATAATGTGTAGGATTTTACGTAGGAAGCTTTCCTTTTTCTCAGTGGTTAGCTCGTTCTTGCCGTAGCGAGCCTGGAGAGCGTTAGCTTCTTCTGTGGATAAGCCTTTTTGGTCCATTTTATCTATCGAGTTTTAGTTTATTACGTTATAGTAAGGGATTTTTGTTGTTCCCTGGTTATTAATTGTTCTATACATTATAGCATATGCGATATTTTCCGCCAATGAAGCGTTTCGAGAAATTAAGGTAAAACTCCCGAGCGTAATCGGGAGTTTTAACAGCTTTAATGGTCGAGGTTAGAACTTGATAGAGTCGATGATTGCGCTACCAACTTTTTCCCATTCACCACGAATATTGTCGCGGCAGTTGAAGGTGACGATGGCGAGCTTATCGTCGTAGGAGAAGAAAGCCATCTGGTTGTAAATTTTTTCATCTTCAAGTTTGCTGACGAGTTTGAGGATGCCGATTTTATGTCCATCTTTTTCGGTCATGTCGGCGCTGATGACGTCCATGCTGGTGCTCAAGATGGTTTTCATGGCTTTGAGATACTCTTCAACTTCGTCGTTTTTCAGTGCGTTGTTTGGTTTGCTGAAGGCGACATTGACGGTGTTGTCGGCATTGGCAAAAACGAGTTCAGGGGCGTCGGTGGTGCCATAGTCTTTAGCGATTTCTTCTTTGGAGAGAGTTTTGAAACTGGTTGGGACAAGGACGCGATATTTGTAGTCTTCGAGCGAGACATACTTCGACTCAACTTCTTCGCCTTTGCCATTTTCAATCATAACGGTAGCGTTGTCCTGCATACAACCATTGACGACACACATAACGACGCCAGCAACGACTGCAATAATAGCGACGATGATGATGGTAATAAGGATGCCTTTGCTAGCGTTGCCTTTATTGGTGGTAGTGGTTTGGACCGTGCTGGGCTTTGACGTAGTGGTCGCAGTGGTTTTTGCGGTCTTGACGGTTTTTGGTTTGGTCGCAGTTTTGTTGGCTGGTTTGGCGGCTGGCTTTTTGGTTGTCTTGGCCGAGCTGGTTTTTGATTTGGTAGTTTTACGTGTTTCTGCCACGATAACTTCTCCTCTTTATAAGATAATTCTTATGCTTATTATACTACGGAATACAAAAAAGTGTAATAAGAATTATGCGGAAGAGACCAGTTAGCGTGAGATTTATGGAGAATACGGAGAGTGCTGAGGATGGTGAGGAGAGTGACGCCGGTGTCAGCGAAGACAGCGAGCCACATATTGGCAAAACCAAAGAGGCTAGCAATGAGAATGATAACTTTAATTCCGATAGCAAAGATAAGGTTTTGGTAAATAATGTGTTTTGTAAAATTAGCAAGAGAGAAAAGGTAGGGGAGTTTGGCGAGATTATCATTCATGATGACGATGTCGGCGGCTTCAATGGCGGATTCGGAGCCAGCTGCTCCCATGGCAATACCGATATCGGCGCGACGAAGAGTGGGCGCATCGTTAATGCCGTCACCGACAAAAATTGTTGGTGCGGTTTTGGCGATAGTTTCAAAGCGGTGGAACTTGTCAGTAGGCAGCATTTCGGCGTAAATATGGTCGATGCCGAGCTCGTGCCCTATGGTCTTAGCGACGGAGTTTTTGTCGCCGGTAAACATATAGGTCGTGAAGCCATGTTGTTTGAAAAAACTAATTGTTTCGATGGCGGAGGGCTTAAGCTGGTCGGAGATAGTGATCGAGGCGATGTGCTGGTTATCAATGTGGACATGGAGCAGGGCGTCTTCTTGGCATGGGCAGAGCAGGGTGTTGCCGACGGAGATAGTTTGGTTTTTGACGGTGTAGGTGATTCCCTGTCCGGCGGTTTCATGAAAGTCCTTAACTTTTGGCAGTTGTGAGTGTTGGGAGCGGAGTTTGAGGATGGAAGTGGCGATTGGGTGGCTAGAGAGTGATTCGCCGGCTATGAGAAGTTCGATGAGTTGGTCTTCTGAATATTGGCCGTCGAAAATTTCGATATTCGTCACGGTAAATTCGCCACTGGTGAGAGTGCCGGTTTTATCAAAGATGACATTTTTGACGGAGTTAAGATTGTCTAGGTAATTGCTGCCTTTGATGAGAATGCCGTGCTTACTGGCAGTGCCGATGCTGGTGAAATACGAGAGTGGGATGGAAATAGCGATTGCACAAGGACAAGAAATGACGAGGAAAGTGAGACTACGATAAAGAGCGTCTGAAAATGGGATTTTGAAAATAGTTGGCAAAATGGCAAGCATAAGAAGCGAAAGCAGAATGATAATTGGTGTGTAGATTTTGCTGATTTTGGCGACGGTAGTTTCGGTCTTGGCTTTCTTGTCGGTGGCATCTTCGAGGAGTTCGAGAATTTTGGCGACGGTGGAGTCTGCGAAGGTTTTTTCGGCGCGAAGATGGATGAGATCGCCGGTATTGATAGAGCCAGACAAGACCTCGGAATCTTTCTGAGCTTTGATGGGCAAACTTTCGCCGGTGAGGGCGGAAAGGTCAAGAGTGGTACTACCTTCAACAATCACGCCGTCGACGGGGATTTTTTCGCCTTTGCGAATAGCTAGAATATCGCCTGCTTTAATTTGCTCGACGGGAATTTCTTGAAGCTTGTGGTCGATGAGGAGGTTGGCGTAGGGTTGTTTGAGGTCGAGGAGTTCTTGAATGGAGCGGCGCGAATTATCGAGAGCTTTAGTTTCGAGGATTTTACCGATTGCGTAGAGTGTAATTACCATCATGCCTTCAAGGATTTCGCCAATGCAGAGGGCGCCAATACAGGAAATGGTGATAAGAGCGTTTTCGTTCAAGGTGTGGTTTTTGAAGAATAGTTTGATGGCGTTTCGGGCGGGACGAAATAGAAGCAAACTATAGGCGATGATATAGCCGAGGATTTTGACGGCGGTGGGGAGTGGAGCAAAGTAGGAAAGAAATCCAAGCGCGAGGGCGAGAATGAGGAAGGCAAATTGGTGTGATGGCGTGCTGACGGATTCGTTGTCGGGTTCGCTATCGACAAGATAGGCTTCCGGTTCGGCTTTTTGGATGAGTTTGTTTAGTTCGGTTAAGGCGATAAATTGTTCGGCATTGAAGGAAACTTTGGAGGTGTTGAAATTGACGCTGACGTTTTTAAGTCGCGGATCTTTGGCGAGGGTTTCTTCGACCTCGCGAGCACAGTTGGCACAGTCGAGATTATTGATAGTATATTTATAACGCATGAGGGGTTCCTTGATTTTCCAGATGTTTGATATGAGAAAGTCCGAGTTCGTAAAGTTTGGTGATATGTTCGTCGTCCATGGTATAGTAGATCTCTTTGCCGGCGCGACGACTTTTGACAATGTGAGCTTTGCGGAGGATGGCAAGTTGGTGCGAGATGGAGGATTTGGTCATATTAAGGACATTGGCAAGGTCGCAGACACACATTTCGTTTTGGTCGAGGGTTTGAAGGATGTTAATACGAGTTTGGTCGCCAAGGATTTTGAAGAGTTCGGAAAGTTGATTTAGTTCCCTATCTTTAGGGCGATTTTTAAGAGCGCGAACGACGGCATCCTGATGGATGACATCGCAATCGCAGGTTAGTTTAGTTTCGGTCATGATGTTTCCTAGTTAGTTGAG
>CANAUU010000039.1 GCA_947364965.1 uncultured Candidatus Saccharibacteria bacterium
CTCCAGAGTTAGAAACATTAACACTTGCAAGCACATTTACTTGTGCAGACTGTCCTGTCGCCGTGGTTGGCGTAAGCGAGGTGGAACCGGAAGCCGGCGAGAAAGAAATCCCAACCGTTGATGGAATATCGGCGATAGGCATAATCCCAGCATCAGTATCAGAACCATTTGTTATTGCTGAAGAGTTAGCATTATCGAAACTATCTGAAGCCTCTTCTAGGGCGCTAGCGGAAGAAATAGTAGGGTTTATTAATAGAAACGTTAGGAAGAGTAATCCTATACAACTTGCTCTTCCGAGGTTGTTAAAGTTTTTATGATATTTTGGCATCACGGCCTCCTTTTATAGGTATTAGACACCCACTGCGAGGTCATTCTTTATACAAAAAAGCGACACCGCAAGGGTGTCTAATCCGATCAACCAGCTAACTAGCATGAATGCACGTCCGCATAGTCGCTTGCGATGCCGCTTTTTACAGGCATGCAAGCATACTAACAAAAACTGCTGGTATTTTATCGAATTAGACATTCCTAGTATAGCATAAAAAGTTAAACTTGTGCGGAAAATGGTGTATTTTGTGCCATTTGTTCATGAGGATATCAATAAATGGGGATGATTTGCGCTTAAACCGTGAACTGGTCGAAAAATGCTGAAAATTATTGTAATAGCATAATAGATTTGAAAATTGTGGTAAAATGTAGTTAGGAGAAGCAAAAATAAAGAGATAAATAAAAATGATTTGGAATATTTTGTTGCTGATTGTGGGGTTTGCGCTTTTGATTAAGGGTGCGGATGTTTTTGTGGAGGGGGCGTCGAGCACAGCGCAAAACTTCCGGGTCTCGAAGATGCTAATTGGTCTCACGATTGTGGCTTTCGGGACAAGTGCGCCGGAGCTCGCGGTGTCGATTTCGGCTTTAGCGTCGGGAAGCACGGACATGGTGCTTGGGAACGTGATTGGTAGCTGTATTTTGAACATTTTGTTGATCTTGGGGCTTGTGGCGGTGATCCGGCCGATTAAAATCACCGACAATACCGTGAAAAAGGAGCTTCCGCTTTGTATGCTGATTTCAACTCTGCTTGCGGTGCTGTTTTTGGACGTAAGCCTGGGTGGGGGGACAGTGAACCAGATTACGCGGGCGGATGCGATTGTGGTTTTGCTATTCTTTATGGTGTTTTTGTATTATTTGATTACACTGGCGAGGCAGAAAAAGGAGAAGAAAAGTTCGGAGGAAAAGCCGAAATACAAGTTAGGGAAATCTTTGGTTTTCATTTTGATTGGGATGGCAGGGATTGTGGCAGGGAGTGAACTGGTTGTGAATAATGCGTCGTCGATTGCGACAGCGATTGGGCTGAGTGAACGGTTGATCGCGTTGACGATTATCGCGTTCGGTACTTCCCTGCCGGAGTTGGTGACGTCGGTGGTGGCAGCGCGGCGCGGCGAGACGGATTTGGCGGTCGGAAACGTGATCGGTAGTAATATTTTTAATATTTGTATCGTCCTGGGTTTGCCAGTGGCGATTTTTGGGACGGTGACACCAGCGAGTTTTCAGATGTTGGACATCGTGATGTTGGTGTTTTCGGCGGTGCTGCTGTTTATCTTTTCGGTCTCAACGCGGAGGATCAATCGAGTCGAGGGGGTGATGATGTTGGTGTTATTCTGCGCGTATTATGGTGTGATTTTGGCGGTCGGCTAGAGTAGTTTGAGCTCAGCAGGTTCATTCGGTGAGCGTGGCGGTGATGATGAGGCGGTGGGTGGCGTCTTGATTTGGGAGCGGGTCGCCAGCGCAGGTCATAATGATGACGGTTTTTTCTGGGGCGTCAGCGAGGAGTTGGTTCATACTGATGGCAGATTTTTCGACGGTGGTGCGATTGGTGATACGATAAGATTCGCCGTCGTAGATGAGAGTTTCTTCGGTTTGGAGCTGGTCGAGGCTATGGAAGACGGTGGAAGAATGGCCGATGATGAAAAGTTTGTTTTCGAAAGGTCGATAGATGCCAGCAATGGTGGCAGGGACGGCGAGTTGTCGGTCGACAAGTTCGACGCTGGTGACGGGAGTTTTTAAGTTGATAGCGGGGATTTCGAGGACGGGATAACTGGCGGCGTCGGCAAGCGAGGCTGGTTGAAGACCGATGAAGACATAAATCGGAAGCATAATCATGAAGAACGCAGCCGTGAGGACTTTTACAAGACGTTTTGGCCAGCAAAAAGGGTTCAGATAATGATAGCGCGTCGCGAAAAACGACTGAACTTTCTTTGCACCTTCCATACTTATGCTTATTATAGCATGAGAAGTTTGGTGGCGCGGTAGAAAGTGTTGTAAAAATAACTTATGCTTACAGTTTTTGGCTAGCTGGTTTTAATGGTCTACGGGGTTTGTTATTAGCTGATTTCGATGACTTTTTTGCGGGTTTTGCGGATTTTTTGGATCTTGCGATCGGCCTTTTTGGCGGCAGCGTTGAGTTTGCGTTGGCTGCGGGTGGGCTTAGTGGCCGGAGCTTTATGGGGATTGGTGCTAGAAGGTTTGCGCGGTTTTGTGTTGCGAGTTTTGGTAGGTTTTGTTGCTGATGGCTTACTGCTGGATGGTTTTGTAGGCGTTTGGTTAGGTAGGGATGAGACCGGTTTAGATGGGGCTGTTTCTGGCTTAGTAGTAGCGGCTGGTTTAGGGGTTGGCAGTAAGGAAATGCTAACAGTGGTACCGAAGCCGATGCGCGAATTGACGCTGACGCGGCCGCGGCTCAAAAGTGCGCAAAGCGGCTTGGAGAGGGTAGTGCCGGAATCGGTAATGGCGATAGCGTCTTGGCTGACGGCAATACTGATTTCGCCGTTAACGGAGCGGTTGAGCGCTGAGCTGAGGTGCTTTTCTAGGTCGGCTTTGATGGCTTCTGGGTCGTCGACGGTTTGTGTGGTGTCGGAAAAATCGAGGTTGAGTGAAACACTTCCCTTTTCGGCGAGAGGGAGATATTTGTTATAGACCTCGCTAATAATTAAGGATAAGCGATACATACTATATATTATATAGTATGTTGGTGAAATTTGGCGAGGTTTTGTGAGCTAGGGCTGGGATTATTTGGGGAGACAGTGCGATCGACGATTGGTTGGAGGAAGGCTAGAGATTGGTGCGGTTTTCGAGAGCGGCTGAGAGCGTGATTTGATCAGCATAGGACAGGTCGACGCCGAGCGGCAGACCGCGGGCGAGACGGGTGACTTTGACGTCGGGGTATTGCTCATGGAGAGTTTTTTGGAGGAGGAGAGCGGTAGATTCCCCTTCGACGGAAGGGTTGGTGGCAATGATGATTTCCTTGACTTCGTCTGGCTCGATGCGGCTTAGGAGCTCTTTGATATGAAGTTGGTCGGGAGTGATACCGTCGATGGGGGAAATTGCGCCGCCAAGGACATGATATACTCCCTGAAACTGTTTAGTTTGTTCGATGGCATAGATGTCGAGTGGTTCTTCGACGACGAGAATGGTGGTTTTATCGCGGTCAGGATTACTATAGAATTCGGAAACCTCTTCGTCGGCGTCGATTAGAGCAAAGGTGACAGGGCAAGATTTGACGCCATCGTGGAGGCTGGCGAGAGTGACGGCGATATCTTTGCTGATACGAGGGCTGTTTTTGAATAAGAAATAAGCGTAGCGTTCGGCGGTGCGAGCACCAACCCCAGGAAGATGGCCGAGGGCTTCGATGGTATCAGATAACGCACGGGGCAACATAGTGTCCATTATAGCACATATTCGGTGTATAGGGGTAGTAAAAATGGAGCCGTCGGGGGACGAGCTCCATTTTGTGGACTTGTTTGGCAAATTAACGCTTTGAGAACTGCTCTTTTTTGCGAGCGGAACGTAAACCGTATTTCTTGCGTTCTTTTTCGCGCGGATCACGCTTCAAGAAGCCAGCCTTCTTCAAAACCGGGCGAAGGTCGGCCATCTCGGTGGTCAGAGCTTTTGATAAAGCCAATTTGATAGCGTCAACCTGTCCAGCCAAACCGCCGCCAGAAACACGAACCGAAACATCGTATTCGTTCTGCTTGCCAGCAAGGGCGAGCGGGTCGGTGATTTCGGCGAGCATACTCTTGTTGTTGGAGAGATACTCGATAGCCGGCTTGTCGTTGATGATGATTTCGCCTTTGCCCTTGTAGAGCCGGACGCGAGCGGTAGCAGCCTTGCGGCGACCCAAACCGTAAATGTAGGAATCTTTCGTAGCCATTACTTAATCTCCTTTGGATTTTGTGCGGTATGGGCGTGCTCGGCGCCATCAAAGACGCGAAGGCGAGCAAGACGATCGGCGGCCAATTTGTTCTTTGGCATCATACCCTTGACGGCGTGCTCGAGAACGATCTTCGGGTCTTTCTCGATGACTTCTTCGAGTTTAAGCTCGGTTAAACCACCTGGGAAACCGCTGTGACGATAGTACATTTTATCGACCATTTTATTGCCTGTCACCTGGATTTGTTTCGCGTTGATGACTACGACGTAGTCGCCATTGTCAACGTGTGGGGTGTAGGTAGTCTTGCTTTTGCCCATTAACTTGTCAGCGATAACGACAGCAAGTTTGCCGAGTGGCATGGTGCTGGCGTCAACCAAATACCAGTCGCGTTTGATGTCGGCAGGTTTTTGGCTATAGGTTTTAGAAACACCTTTCATTATTTAGCCTCCTTCAGCTCGATGTTATCGACGAAAGAGATAGTTGCCATTTCGGTGTTGTCGCCGCGGCGGAAACCAGCACGCTCAATGCGAAGGTAGCCGGAATCGCGTTTGATCTGTGGGGCAATGACGTCCATAAGGAGGTCAGCAGTCTTGATATCATCAAAGCGAGAAATCAAGATGCGGCGATTAGCCAAGCCACCTTTTTTGGCGATAGTGATCAACTTCTCGGTCTCGCGGCGGATTTCTTTCGCTCGGGCGAGAGTCGTCGTGATTGATTGATTTTCGATGAGTGCGCGCATCAGCCCACGTTTCAGCGCGCGTCGCTGGTCGGTTTCGCGACCGAACTTGCGACCCTTGTATCCATGACGATGCATTTAGAGTAGCTCCGTTAATTTTTCTTTAACTTCGTCCAGGGCTTTGCTACCGAAACCTTTGAGGTCTTTGAGATCGACTTCGGAGAGCGAGACCAAATCACGGACGGTCTTGATGTCGTTATTGATGAGCGCATTCGCGGTGCGAGCCGAAAGGCCGAGTTCTTCGATTGGCAAAGCCAAGCCGGAGTCGTCGGTTTCAGCCTCGACGCCAGGAGCTGGTGCGCTTTCGACGGTCGTGCTGCCGGCGAGGGCAGTGTATTGGTTGACCAAGATAGCGGCAGCTTCTTCGAAGGCGGCTTGTGGGGTGATGGTCCCGTCGGTGTCAACGGTCAAGGTGAGTTGTTGATAATTCATGTCTTGACCGACACGGGTATTTTCGACTTTGTAGCGCACGCGAAGAACTGGCGTAAAGACGGCATCAAGTGCAATCATATCGCTATGGATACGATCGTTGCTGGATTTTTCAATCGTGAGATAGCCGCGGCCGGTTTCGACGATGATGTTCATTTTTAGAACATAGTTTGGATCATCGATGTGGCAGATGATTTGATCTGGGTTGCCAACTTCGATGTCGGCTGGCAATTTGATGTCGCCAGCGGTGACCCGACCCTCGGCTGCATCCTTGCCCTTAATTTCGAAACTGATTTCGACCGGCTCATCGGAGTGAGATTTGAGGCGGATGTTTTTGAGGTTGAGCATGATGTCGACGAGGTCCTCGCGGATGCCAGGGATCGCGGTATATTCATGCGTTGCGCCATCAATGCTGAAGGACGTGATGGCAGCGCCTTTGATGCTTGAGAGCAGCACTCGGCGGAGCGAATTGCCCAGCGTATTCCCGTAGCCGTAGAAAAGCGGGCGAATCACGAACTCGGCGCTGTTGTCAGCCAGTTGGTTGACTTCGGCCAAGTTAGCTTCGTGAATAACTTTAGTAGTCATTAGTTAATCTCCTTAACGTGAGTAGTACTCAACGATTAGCTGTTCGTTAATGCCGGCTTCAGCTTCTTCGCGCTTTGGTAAGCCGGTAATTTCAATCTTCATTTTTTTCGGATCGGATTTGAGCCAACTGAGAGGAGTGCTGGATGCGCTACTAACAATATTCTCGAGATTCTTGAAGTATTCGGACTTTTGGGACTTTGGTCGAACTTCCAAGACATCGCCTGGGTTCAAGCGGATGGATGGAATATCGATACGGCGTCCGTTAAGCGTAAGATGACCGTGAGAAACGAGCTGGCGAGCTTGACGACGGGTGGTTGCAAAACCAGCGCGGTAAACGACGTTGTCGGCGCGACGCTCGAGGTACTGGAGAAGGTTCTCGCCAGCAAGACCTTCGGCGCGAGCAGCTTCTTTCATTAGCTTAGCGAACTGTTTTTCAAGTAAGCCGTAGAGGCGGCGAACTTTTTGTTTCTCACGAAGCTGGATCAGATAGAGGCTGCCACCACGGACACGCATATCGGCGTGTTTGCCAGGGATGCCAGACTTCTTGGCCATGACTTTGTGAGCTTTTGGTGCGAGAGCATAACCTTCGCGGCGGCTCTGTTTAACAATTGGAGAAATATCTCGTGCCATTACGGTTTCCTCTCTCCCTTAGGACGCACGCCACCGTGCGCGATTGGGGTGACATCAGTGATGCTGTCAATTTTGATTCCGACGCTAGAGACGGCGCGAATAGCGCTGTCGCGACCGAGGCCGATACCGCTAACGTAAACGTCGACGCTGTTCAGGCCATGTTCACGTTTGGCGATTTCAAGAGCTTTCTCGGCGGCGATTTGGGCGGCGTAGGCTGTGCCTTTTTTGCTGCCGCGGAAGCCGTTGGCGCCGGCGGAGCTAGCCGCAAGAGCACCACCGCTTTTGTCGGTCACAGTAATAATTGTGTTATTGAAAGTGGCTTGCACGTGGACTTGACCAGAAGTGACAACGCGCTTACCTTTCTTGGCTTTGGACTTCGCCTTGGTCTCAACAACCTCGGCGGTTCCCTTAACTTCTTCTGTCATTTTTTAACTCCCTATCCTTAAGTCTTGCTTGCTGCCTTTGGCTGTGCGCCACCAACTGCAATCGCTTTCCCCTTACGAGTACGTGCATTCGTGCGGGTGCGCTGTCCGTTGACAGGGAGACCAGCCTTGTGGCGGACGCCCTTGTAGGAGTTAATGTCTTTAAGACGTTTGATATTATTGGTCACGAGGCGTTTCAAATCACCTTCAACAGTTTGGTTGTTGCTGATAAGATCATTGATTTTTTGAATTTCAGCCTCGGTGAGATCTTTCACCCGAGTGGTAGGCTCAATTTTGGCCTCCGCAAGGATGGCTTTACTCGTTGTCTGTCCGATTCCGTAGATGTAGGTGAGGGCAATCCAAACCTGCTTCTCGGAAGGGATAGTCACGCTAGCAATTCGTGCCATGCTTAACCCTGCCTTTGCTTGTTCTTAGGTTTTTTCTTGTTGATAACACGAAGCACGCCTTTGCGGCGCACGATGATGTCATCAGGGGAGATTTTTTTAACACTTGCACGTACTTTCACAGTGTCAAAATCCTTTCCGTTATAACCAATTATATCTTCGAGATATTATTCAAAACTTTTTCGAGGATGTTTTCGAAAAAGCTAGCATAACTTCCCTTAAAATTGGTTTTGCTAATATTCTATTGCAACCGAAAGCTGATTCTGCCCTTTGTCAGATCGTAAGGGGTTAACTCAACCTCGACCCGGTCTCCCGGCACCAAACGGATGTAGTTTTTACGCATACGTCCGCTCATGTGAGCAATGATATTATGACCGTTCTCAAGTTCCACCCGGAATTGGGTGTTTGGCAACGCCTCAACAACCTTGCCTGTGAGTTTAATCACTTCTTTTTGACTAGCCATAAATTACATCTTTGATTTTATCATAGATATCTGAAAAAGTAAATAACTTTTGCGAAAGACTTTTGGGATAGCTTGTTTGAAGGATGTTTTTATTCTGAAGCGGCATTTAGCTGTTAAATCCTGAAGATAATTATTGTAATACTGCGCGGACGAAGAAGCGGTCAAGGTAAGTTTGACGGACTTGCGACCATTCGCCAGTGCAGGTGATTAGGGTGAGTGAGGCAGCGCCAGCTTGCGGCGAGGTGAGGGCGGTCGGCATATACTGATCGGCGTTGTTGTTGCCGTCGATTGGACGAGTTGCGGTGTCAACAACTTTATAGGTAAAGAGACGCCCGTCACCCATTTCGATATTGATGTCGGCACCGATCTGGATGCGTGGAAGCTTACGAAAAATCCCGTTGCCGAGGTCGCCACCGTGAGCATCAAGCAGCGCGGTGCCTTTTTCGCCGGGGAGAACGGAGCCGTTATACCAACCGATCATGTAAACGTTGCGAGGGACATCTACGGAGCCATCTGCGCGAAGACCGACTTCAGCGATTCTTGCATTGACGATGCCGAGGCTGGGGATACTGAAATAGCGTGGCATATTGGGCGCGACTTCATAGTTGGCGATTTCAGTGTC
>CANAUU010000040.1 GCA_947364965.1 uncultured Candidatus Saccharibacteria bacterium
AGGCGCGCGGGGGTGTTTTGGGGCGGGTTGGGCGGCGGCTTTTTGGGCTGCTCGGCTAGGGCACTTTTGAGAGGGGTGGGTGGAATGTTTTTGGAGGAGTTTACCGAGGAGGACAGACGTGTCGCCGCGGTAGCAACCGAGCTCGACAAAGTCGCCGCCAACGCCGGCGTTTAGAGTTTGCTCGGCGAGACGGAGAATTTCGGCGGTTTCGGTGGGGGTGACTTGATCGTTATTTTGGGTTTTCATAATTTTATTCCACTACAGATAGACCCCCGTTGAAGGGATATGTTGCCATTGTAGCATAGATAAGTGATTTTGTCAATAGTTAGGCGTTCTGGTTGGCGAGGAGGATTTCGGCGCGGCGGAGCATGGCGGCGGCTTCGTCGGTGTGGATGACGTAGATGGGTTTCGAGCCCTTGGCGGAGATGTCGACGTGGTCGGCACCGTTTAGACCGGCGTCGTTTTTCTTGTCGTCAAGCTTGAATCCGAGATATTCGAGACCAGCGACGATGTCGCGGCGGATTTCGGCATTGCGCTCACCGATGGTGGCAGTGAAGACGAGGGCATCAGTTCCCTGGGTGGAGGCAACCATTTCGCCGACGGCGCGCTGGATGCGGTAAATATACATATCGTAGGCGAGCTGGGCGCGAGGATTCGTGGCGCGGAGTTCAAGGACGTCGCGCATATCGCCACTCACGCCGCTGACGCCGAGGAGGCCGCACTGGCGGTTTAGATATTCTTCGACGGCTTCATCGTTCAGACCGAGTTCACGCTGGATAGCGGTGGCGGCGGCTGGGTCGATGTCGCCAGAGCGGGTTGCCATCATGACGCCTTCGAGCGGGGTGTAGCCCATGGTGGTGTCGTAGGAATAGCCGTTCTTGATAGCGGTGAGAGAGGCACCGGAACCGAGGTGGCAGGCGACGACGCGGGGCGGGAGGAGGTCGTGATCACGGAGATAGTTGCGGACGGCGCCCATAGAAAGGCCGTGATAGCCATAGCGCTTGATTTCGGCGCGGTTGGCGAGGTCGACATCGATGGCGTAGAGTTTGTGGACTTCGTCGCGGGTGTGGTGGAAATGAGAGTCGGAGATGATGATGACTGGGGTTTCGGGGAAGGTTTCGACGCATTTGGAGATTTCAGCGGCGATAACCGGGACGTGGAGCGGGGCGCGGCGCTTTTCTTCCTCGAGGCGGCGAAGACATTCTTCGTCAACGATATAGTCATTATTGAAAAACTCACCGGTCGCGACGACGCGGGCGAGGATGCCATCGAGCTTATCCTCGGGGGTGAGGTAGCCGGTTTCGAGAAGGATGTTGTAGGTGTAGCGGATGGTGTCGGCGATGCGTTTGAAACCATCGGTAAATTTCTGAGTTTTTGAGGCGTCGCCGGCGCGAGGGATGGAGTGCTTCAGGGTGCAGATTAGTTTCTTGTCTTCGGTTTCGAAGTGAAGCGAACAGACCTCCTGGCCGTCGCGATAAAGGGCATACTTGCGAGAAGATGAGCCGGGGTTAGTGACAAGAAATAGTTTTTCCATAATAACTCCTTTTCTCTAGTATAGCACATCTGGGCACCAAAACACCTAAACCCCATCTTCCAAGAGAACCACTCCAGCGCCCGTCCACACGGGGCTGTCGTTCAGCGCTGCGCGTGTGCTCGCGCTTTTATTCTCTTTCGAGATGAGGTTAGGCGTTTTGCCATAAATGGCATGATACTATGCGGAGCGATCTCCAAAAGCATATTAGCGAAAACGCCGCCTTTGGTAATATTCCTAGTTAGATTGATTAGAAGGAGAATTTTTGGTGTTTTTGGCCCATGGCGGTGTCGAAGTAAATATTGTAGCGACCGGAGGTGAGCTCGAGGGCGAGCGACCAGATGACTTCGTTATTATAGATATAATGGGAGTCGCGGAGGATGCGCCAGAGATCAGTGAATTGGAAGCCGGGGAGCTGGCGGGCGATAAGGTGGTCGGCTTCGGCGTAGCGGAGGAAGGAGGTCGTGGTCGGGTTGTCGCGGAGAACGCGGTCAAAGCGCTGGAGGTCAGGGGCGAGGATGTGGTCCGTCTGGATGAGGACGCCGTTCTCGCCAGGGCGGACGACGGCATAAGTCTTCGCGGCGTGCTCGACGGTGGCGACGTCGCCTTTCGCGTCGGCGATGAGGTAGTTCTTCGGGACGCAGGCGGGGAGTTTGGCAAAAGCGTTCAGAGCCTGGCGAGTGGTTTTACATTTTTCGGCGACGTAGCGGATGAGGTGGGAGGGTTTGATGCCATAATTCCATTTGTCGATGTGAGCGTAAGTTAGACCGATATAGAGACCATGTTCGTTGACGGCGTCTTCGAAATATGGTTTGCGGGTGTTTTTGCCGGTGTGGTGACGCCAAACACCTTCATCGGAAAAGGCGAAATAGCGATTTGCGCCAGTGATGGCGAGGGCATAACTCTCGAAAAATTCGCGAGAATTGGGTAGCCAGTCATAGTTGCGACCGACAAAACATTTGTCGTTTTCACGGATGGCGAAAATGGTGCAACCGTGCTGGTGCGGATTGACTTTGCGGCGCTGCTGGTCGACGGCGCTAGCGATCTCTTCGTAAAGTAGGAGGTCAGGCTCAAGATGAAGAGCCTCGGCAGTGGAGAGGGCTTCTTCGATAATCTCGGGGTAGTACTGCTGGTAGATTTTTTGCTGGACGCGGAGAGTGTCCATGTTGGCGGTGGAGAAGAAATCATGACCGTTCGCACGGAGACGCTCGGCGAGAAAACGGCCATAATCGGCATGAGAGCCATTAAACTTAAGCATAATTTTATTATAGCACAAGGAGCGGGGCGTGGAAAGTGCAGTTAAAGAATGCGACTAGAGAGGAAAAGCGGGCGCTACCTTTCCTCTATCGTTGAGACGACTTTTGGAAGGGAGCGCCCGGTGCGGGATGGTTTAGGGACTGGAGGTTTTGGACTGGTGGCGGCCAGGATGGGTGCGACGATAGTGATTGCGGGCTTCGAAGAAGATGCCCGACGCGCAGGCAATAGCACCAAGACCGCAAGGAAAGGATACTAATGCCATGATTGTGCGGAAGCCCCGGAGACCATCGCCGACGACATAGATCGAGAGCAGCATGAAACCAAAGGCGAAGAGCTTAGGAAGGCTTGCGCAGAGTTTATCGGCGAAGGCAGAGTTGGAGCGTTTGACAAAGGAGAATTTGCTAAGGACGCCAGAGGCGAACACGGCGGCGGCCATCAGGTTGAGGGCGAGACCGAGGAGGAAGTTCTTCTGACCGGCGGGGTCGTCGCGCAGCGTGCAGAGGGCCAGATACGCAGACATATAGACTGCAAGGGAGCAGATTACAATGCCAAGGAGATCCGCGAGGATGAGGGATTTTCGCATGGATAACACCTTCTTTTCTAGAATTGGCTAGAGCTTGCTTCGCGGTTGATTAAGGTTTCGGCTTCGACGGGTTTCTTAAGTTTCCCAGCACAATAGTTTTCTAAACCATCAAAAATACGAAGGCAAGGCAAACTAGCCTTATTCTTTTATTGTATCATAGATGGCTAGTTTTGTCAATAGTCGGGGGGTGATTCGGAGGCAACCATGGGCAGGGTGAGTGTTTCGGGGATATCTGGGCGGGGCATTTTTAGAGGCACCTAGAGATAGAAAACGGGTAGAAAGAATCCCACCTGCCTGGGTGGGATTCTTCAGGAGATAGTTGATGTCGATACACTAGCCGGAGAGGTTAGGTGCGACAGGAGGAGCCGACTATTTGTCGACGACCTCCCCTTCGACGGCGTCGTCTTCGGATTTAGTATCGTCAGACTTGGAGGCGTCATCAGTACTGCCGGCGTTAGCATCGGTGGTGGTGTTTTGATACATCTTCGCACCGATTGGCATGAGGACGTTGTCGAGAGTCTTGACGGCTTCTTCGAGCTTTTCCTTGTCGGCAGCAGTGTCGTTCAAGGTCTTTTTCGCCTCTTCGACAGCTTCCTTGATAGTCTTCACATCATCCTCGGAGATTTTGTCCTTGAAGTCGTTTGGCATTTTCTCGGCTTGATAGATTTTGTTCTCGAGCTGATTCTTAGCGTCGATAGCCTCGCGTTTCTTCTTATCTTCCTCGGCGTGAGCTTCGGCTTCGTGCTGGGCTTTCTCAATATCTTCCTTGCTCATGTTGCCAGAGTTCTGGATGGTGATGGACTGTTCCTTGCCAGTTCCCTTGTCTTTCGCGGTGACGTTCAGAATACCGTTGGCGTCGATGTTGAAGGTGACTTCGATCTGAGGAACGCCACGAGGAGCTGGAGCAATACCGTCGAGGATGAAGCGACCGAGGGACTTATTGTCGGCGGCTAATTCACGTTCGCCCTGGAGGACATGGATTTCGACCTGAGGCTGGTTGTCAGCAGCGGTGGAGAAGACTTCGGACTTGCTGGTCGGAATGGTAGTGTTTCGCTCGATGAGTTTCGTGCTGACGCCGCCCATGGTTTCAATGCCGAGGGAAAGCGGGGTGACATCGAGAAGAAGGACGTCTTTCACGTCGCCCTGGAGGACGCCGCCCTGGATGGCAGCACCAACCGCGACGACTTCGTCAGGGTTGACGCCCTGCATTGGGTCTTTGCCGAAGATTTTCTTGACTTCTTCGACGACGGCTGGCATGCGGGTCATACCACCAACCATAACAACTTCGTTGATATCTTTGGCGGAGAGTTTCGCGTCTTTGAGGGCTTTCTCAACTGGTTCAGCGAGGCGCTCGAGGAGAGGTTTGACTAATTCTTCGAGTTTCGCGCGAGTCAAGGTGTATTCGAAGTGCTTCGGACCATCAGCGTCGGCAGTCAAGAACGGAAGGTTGATTTCGACAGAAGTGGTCGATGAAAGTTCCTTCTTGGCTTTTTCGGCTTCGTCCTTGACGCGTTGCATGGCGGCAGCATCGTCTTTGATATCGATACCGGACTCTTTCTTGAACTCTTCGAGGAGGAAGTTGACGATGATGTTGTCGAAATCTTCACCACCGAGGTGAGTGTCGCCATTAGTAGACTTCACTTCAAAGACACCATCGCCGAGCTCAAGAATACTCACATCGAAAGTACCACCACCGAGGTCGAAGACGGCAATTTTTTCGTCTTTTTTGCTCTCAAGGCCGTAGGCCAAGGCGGCAGCAGTCGGCTCGTTGATAATACGCTTGACTTCGAGACCAGCGATTTTGCCGGCATCTTTGGTGGCCTGGCGCTGAGAGTCGTCGAAGTAGGCCGGGACGGTGATGATGGCTTCGGTGACCTTTTCGCCGAGGAAAGCTTCGGCATCAGCCTTGATCTTGCTTAGGATCATTGCGCTGATTTCTTCCGGGGTGTATTCTTTGCCGTCCATTTCGACAGCGACACCATTGCCCTTTTTGACAATTTTATATGGCATGATATCGAGGTCGCGCTGGACTTCTTTGTCGTCGAATTTGCGGCCAATGAGGCGCTTGATGCCGTAGATGGTATTTTTCGGGTTCGTGACGCGCTGGCGCTGGGCGACTTTGCCGACGAGACGGTCGCCCTTTTTCGTGACGGCGACGACCGACGGGGTCGTGCGGTCACCTTCGCTGTTTGTGATGACCTCTGGTTTGCCCGCGACCATGTAGGCGAAGGCAGAGTTGGTAGTACCGAGGTCAATACCGATGATTTTTGACATAATTAATTCCCTTTCTTTAAGACGGATAGGCTATGGCAGGTCGGAGTTATTCATGCGAGGCGCGTTCGCGACGCCCGTCGTCACGGGGTCGCGCCGCTAGTCCTCCTCGTAAGTCCGGATCCTCTCATAAATAACCCCGACCTGCTAATAGTCTTCCGTGTTAAACAACGTGTTCTTATTCAATGATATATCACTAGCACTTGTATGTCAAGACTGCTAATGCAGCTTTATTATAGCAAAATAGCAGTCGAGTGTCAAGAGTGCTAATTTTGAAGGGTTGTTGCTGGCGAAAATGCGTGTGATTCTTGGCCCAGAGGTAGAGAAAACCGCCGGTTTTAGCCGGCGGTTTGTGTCGCGCGGGAGCGACGGTAGCCATGGAAGCAATATAACAGAGATGAGTATAACGGGGACGAATCAGGCGAGAGAATGGGCAAGTTATTTCGTCTTCGACGGGTAGGTGACGACGAGGCCGTCGGACTGGGTTTCGTATTTACGATACTGTTCGATGGCGCCCATGGTCAGGTCAGGATTCCGGAGCTGCCCCTGTTCGAGGAGGTCGAGGACTTCGGCGTAGGTAAATTCGCGGGTGTCAGCGATTTCCTCGGGGTCGGGATTCTCGATAAACTGCTTGGTGGTCGCGGTATAGATGAAGATAACGTAGGGGTTGTCGCTGTCGGGGCGATGGCCGACGTGGCAAAGGTTATCCAGCTGAACTTCGAAGCCAGATTCTTCCCTGCCCTCACGGAGGGCGGCTTGCTCGAAGGATTCTCCGGGCTGGAGCCGGCCGCAGGGCAGGTTCCACTTGCCTTTGTCGCTTTTGACCCACTTTTTCGTGCCGTCGGGCTGTTTTTCCTTGACCTTGGCCTCTTTGACCAAGAGATAAAGAGGCTCGAGAGGTGCATATGCGCCAGTGGGCTGGTCAAGGTGTTCGTTGACGATAAGGACGCCAGCCTTAAAGAAAGGCCAGCCGAACTCCTGGATGGTTTTGATGGCCTCAGGAGTCAGATCCTTGGTGAAACTCTCGGCGGGGGCGGGGGTTTGGGAGGCTTCAGGGGTGGAACTTACGGCTGTGGGGTTCGTGGTTTCGGGACTAGACATATCATAGTCCTCCTCTCAAGAATTAGCTCAGGGTCTGGGCGGGCGACGTCGTTCTGTTTGCTTCTGCTTCTATGAAAGAACTGCGTCAAAATGTTGACCTAGACGCGAGGCTTGTCTTAATATTAGCACAGATTTGTATTTTTGTCAAGAGAGGGGTATTTGGGGTGCGTTATGTTATAATAACAGTAAATGAGTAAGCTTGGAAAGACGGCATGGTGGCGGGAGACGCCAAAGGAGGAGGTCGAGGAAACCGCAGGGGAGAATTTGGCTGGGGTGACTTCTGGGGGAGAGGTGCCAGGGAGGGCTTCGCAGGAGGCTTCAGAGCAGAAGATGCCGGAGAAGGTTCCGGGGAGGATGATTTTTTATCAGGTGGTGATTCTGTTTGTGGTGGGGTGCGTGTTTGGAACGTATTGGGAAGAAATTATGCATCTGGTGACGTCGTTTTTCGAGACGGGGAGGCCGATTTATGAGTCGCGGCGAGGGCTGGTTTATGGGCCGTTTAGCCCGGTGTATGGGATTGGGGCGGTGTTAATTTATCTGATATTTTATCTGCCGAGAGTGAAGGGGTGGGTGTGTTTTGCGGGCGGGGCGGTTTTTGGCGGGGTACTGGAGTATGTTTTGAGCGTGCTGCAGGAATGGATTTTTGGGACGAGGTCGTGGGATTATTCGGACAGACTGATGGATATTGGCGGGCGGACAACGGTGCCATATATGATTGTTTGGGGTGCGTTGGTGTTTTTGGTGGCGAGGTGGATTTGCCCGTTTATCGACCAGGCGTGTCGGAAAGTGGCGGAGAAGAAGCTGCAGTGGGTTTGCGTGGGGTTAGCGGCGTTTCTGGTGTTTGATATTTGCGTGTCGGTGGCGGCGGTCTGGCGACAAACGGAGCGGCGGATGGGCGACCCGGCGGACACACGAGTGGAACGGATTTTGGACCGGAGGTTTCCGGACGAGCGGCTACAGAAGATTTATAGTAATACAAGGGTAGCGGAGTAGGGGCGACGGGGATGGGTTCGGGTTTATGCGGCGGGTTTGTCGGCGGGGTTGTGCTTTTTAGTGCTTGCGTTGGCGGGTTTCGTGGTATAATGGAGGTGTTCAACTCCAAAAATTAGTTTTACCTGATGTTTTTCCGTATTTCGGTTTCATTCGTGAAATGGCACCGTGACAGCCATGAGATGAAGCTGAAAGGCAAAATCACTAGGTAAAGGAGTTGAACACCCGTCGCGGTGTCATTTTTATTATGGAGAATGATTGTGGCCTGCCGGGTGTTTAACCAAAAGGAGGGCTGTGATGCGAAGCCAAGATAAATGCCAGGTTGGACAGGCGTGTCGGACTGGGCGTTTAAATTATAGAAACTTTAATAATGTCGGGAGAGCGAGCTGTTTGGGGTTGCTGGTGTTAGGGTTTATGTTGGTAAACCCAATTGTGGAGAGTTCGGCTAGTGCTTTGGAAGAGGGTATGGAGGAGACAGCTGATGACGCGATGGCTGATGGGGAGGGTGCCGATATGCCTGAAGATACCACCAACTCCATGAATGCGGCAAATGGTTCTGATGCTAACGGCGGTATCACCCCTCTCGCCTCTACTACCTCTACTGTAGCCATTACCTTCAACCCAACCTCCGCCAGTGGGG
>CANAUU010000041.1 GCA_947364965.1 uncultured Candidatus Saccharibacteria bacterium
CATCAACTTTAGCTTTAGCACCACTTCCATCAATTGGTGTCATAGCCCCACTGGCTGAGGTTGGGTTGAAGGTAATGGCTACGGTAGAGGTAGTGGCAGTTGGCATAATACCATAATCCGTGTCAGAACCATTTGCTACCTTCACAGCGTTGGTGGTATCTTCAGCCATATTGGTACCCTCCCCATCAGCCATAACGCCATCAGCTACCTTCTCCATGCCCTCTCCCTCCAAAGCACTAGCAGAGCTTCCAACAATTGGGTTTATCAGCATGACCGCCAGAGCCAGCAAACCTATACAGCTTGCTCTTCCCGCAATCGAACTACTTCGCGCCGTACAAGTTCGCCAGCATTTCCTCTCTATAAAATTACTATTTTGACCCGGGTATTCCACCCGACGTCCTCTTTGGCTTCGCATCACAGCCCTCCTTTTAGGTAATAGACACCGCCGGATGCCGCCTTGCTAAGGTTTCTCATCGTAAGCTCCGAACCATTCCAGAACCTCGACTCATACCGCAGACCACAAGTCCACAGCCGAAACCTTAAACCAAAACGACACCGCAATCGGTGTCCAAACCTACTAATGCGCCAACATCAACATCATCAACGTCGCGTGCATTACATGCGGTGCCGTTTCCGACACGCAACGTCAATAACATAATGATGACTTAACATAAAGTTCAATAAAAATAGTTGGCTATTTTATTATTAGTAAGTTTGGACACTTTCATTATAACGAACAATTCTGCTTTTGGCAAGAATTTAACGAAAAATCTACCAACCCGCCCAAACCCCGCAAAAATCTTCCACCAAAAGCCAAACTCCAAAACCCAAAAGCCCCCTCACAAAATCAGCAACGCCCAATAACCGATAACCCCGTCAAAAAGGACGCCCTCGCGAACGCCCTTCCTATTTCTCATATCTATCCTAGCTACCGTCAGTATTTCCGCCATCCCCCGGATTTTCCGGTTCTTCCGGTCCTGGATCCGGCTTCTCCTCTGGCGGATCTACCGGCGGCACATGCCTCGCCGAAACCGTCACCGTGCAAGTCGCCGCCTTGCCCCCCACCGTCGCCGTAATCACTGCCGTGCCTTCCTTGACCGCCGTCACCCGACCATTCGCATCCACCGTTGCCACGCTCGGGTTATTAGAGCTCCATGTCACTGTCTTGTCGCCGTCCCCAGTCACCGTCGCTATCAGCTTCTCCGACAAACCTTCCGTCAAAGCCAGCGCATTCTTGTTCAGCTTCACGAACGTCACCTCCCCCGCGACCTTCACCTTAAACTGCGTGCTCTTGCCCGACAGACTATCCCGCAGAATAATTGTCGCCTCGCCTGCACTTTTTCCTTCACACCTCAAGCGGTTTCCATCAACCACACTACAGACCGCCACTCCCGCGTTATCCGAACTCGCCCCCAGCTGATATTTCGCATCCTTCGGTGTAATCGTAATATCGATCATATTCGTCCCCCCAATCTTCATCGAGACCTCATTCACTGCTAGGCTTTCCACATTCGGCTTCTCGGCCGGCTTATTATTCTCGGATCCAGACCCCGAACCACCCGTCGAACCCCCATTTCCGCCCGCCACCGGCTTCCATTCCGCAACTAGCGTCATATCTTCCTCAATCGGTTTCGAGAAATCGAAATCTTCACCGTTCAGCTTCCAGCCCACGAATTCATAGCTCGTCCGCGTCGGCTCCACCGGCTCCGAAATCGCCCCACCCTTCTTGACTTCAATATCCTCAACTTCCGAACCTCCAGCTGTATCGAAGTGTACTGTCACAATCTCCACCCCTTCTTCCGCCTGCCACTTCGCGACCAGAATCATATCCTCGTCAATCTTCGTTCCGTCAAAATCAAACGGCGCCCCGCCATAAATCCAGTTCTGGAACGCAAACCCTTCTTTCGTCGGGTCATCCGGTCGCCCCACCGTCTCGCCGCAAACCACCTCTTCGCTCTCAATTTTCGAGCCACCATTCGACTCAAATTGCACGATACAGCGCGGCACTTCCTTACGACTAAACAGCCCAATTAGCACCCCACCAATCACCGCCACGACCAGCGCCACTCCCAACCCAATCAACGCCGCCTTCGGCTTCGAGAACCGTGGATTTTCTTCAACTTCCGGTTCATCCTCAATTTTCTTCTCTTTCGGACGGTGCGCCTCGAATTCCTCTTCAGCCGTCGTTTCAATCTCCGTTACCTCTAGCGTCCGCGCCTTCGGCTTCACCATTCCGTCCATTGTCAGGTTAGATGTCCTCTTCGCCCCCGCAGCCCCCGCGACCGCGCCCGCCACTTTGGCGTTTCCAGCTTTCGCGTCCGCCCCAACTGCCGCCTTCGCCCCAACTGCCGCCTTCGCCCCATCCGTCTTCCTCTCGACGCCGCCGGCTGCCTTCTCCTTCTCATCAATCACCGCCGCGCCAATCGAGCCCGCCGGCAAAGCCAAAGCCTTCTTCCGAGCCCCCACCCCAGTTTTAACCGTCGCGCTCTTCGCAGCACCACCCCCAACCTTCACTGGCTTCTTCACATTCTTCTCATCCAAAGCTCCCGCCCCAGAAGCCCCAAAAATTTCTTTATCAGAACCACTCTTTTTCATATCTATTGGTTCACTCGCAGTTTCATTAACTTTAATTTTGCCCATTACCACAACTATATCACACCCACCACGAAAATAAAAGTGCTAGCGCTTAACAAGATTATCCAACCACATCACCTCAAAACCGCTAACGCTTATTATTTTGTCAAATCCACCTTTTCATGCTACAATAAATCCATGAAGAAACTCCCCATCGTCGCCCTCATCGGCCAAACCAACGCCGGCAAGTCCAGCCTCCTCAATCGTCTGGCGCACAAGAACATCGCCATAGTCGCCCGTGAAGAGGGAACGACCCGTGATAACGTCATGGCTCGCATCGACGACCGTTTCTTGCTTATCGATACTGCTGGTCTGAAAGATCCTAACGACGATTTCGAAGCCGGCATTCAAGACCAAATCGCCGACGCCATCGACGCTGCCGACCTCATCCTCCTCACTCTTGATAGCTCGAAATACCCTGACGACAAAGACAAAAACATCGCCAAATCTGCCCTCAAGTCGAAAAAGCCCGTCCTTCTCCTGCTCAATAAGTCCGACCTCGGCGACTCACTCCCCGAATCCGAATTTCTCCGCCTCGGCATTAAACCTACCGAAACCTTCCGCATCTCCGCCACCACCGACCAGGGAATCAAAGACTTAAAGAACGCAATCTTCAGCAAATTGTCGCAGGGCGAAGGTGCTTCGGAGAGGCATGCTTCGGAAAACGCTTCCGAGAGGATCCGGAGCCACGGCGAGGACGAGCGCCAGACGCCCGTAACGACGGGCCGTCTGGACGCGCCTCGAGGAAGTGATTTACGAAACACGCCTCCTCTAAAAATCGCCCTCATCGGTCGACCCAACGTCGGCAAATCCAGCCTCTTCAACTCCCTCGGTCAGAAGCAACAAGCCCTCGTCAGCTCTCGCCAGGGAACTACCCGTGATGTTAACCGCGTCGAAGTTCGCTACCATAATCGCACTCTTGAAATCCTTGATACCGCCGGTCTCCGCAAACCCGGCAAACGCGAAGTCGGCATCGAGAAATTCTCCGCCCTCCGCACCCTCGCTGCCATCGAAGAAGCCGATATCTGCGCCCTCCTCGTCGATGCCACCGAGCCCCACTCAAAGCTCGACCAATCTCTCGCCGGTCAAATCGTTGACGCCGGCAAGGGAATTATCGTCGTCCTCACCAAAGCCGACCTCGTCGAAGATACCGACCATATCCTAGACGAACTCGAGCGCGATTTCAACTTCCTGCCATACGCCCCCGTCCTTATCACCAGCTCCGAAACCGGCCAAAACGTCACCAAACTCTTCGAGCTCGCCACCGAAATCGACGTCACCCGCCACCTTGAACTTAAAACTTCCGAGCTCAATAAGATCCTGAGCGAAGCCATTGTCGAGCACATCCCCGCCGGTCTCAAAAACACTCGCCCGAAACTCAAATACATCGTCCAGACTGACACCTGCCCACCCTGGTTCGTCGTCCACGGTCGCGACCTCGGCTTGCTCCACTGGTCCTACAAACGCTTCCTCGAGCGTAAAATCCGCGAAAAATACCCTTTCGTCGGCACTCCCATCTTCTTCTCTTTCCGCAATGACCAAGAACCCCGCTCCCGCGATAAAAGTGACAAAGCCGCCAAATCCGATCGCTAGCCCTAGCTCTCGACCAGCCATCCAAGAGTTCGCGTCCCTAAGCCTTTCCAAACCAAACCTCAATCCCGCCTACTCCGCTTATGTTTTGGAATCACCAAAACCCTTGTTATAATGAAAGGGAGATAAATCTTGCGCACTATCTCACGCACGACCCTTAATAGATAAGGAGGTAATTCTATGGCAACCGCCGCTGTAGCATCGTTGGATTTTCTGCTCGAACAGCCCAACGCTCTGCTCGGAACTCACGACACCCCACGGCCCGCCGATACGCTCTATGTTCCCACGGCCTACATCGCACATCTCAACCGCACTTTGTCTGAAGAGCGCCGTCATCCGCAAAACTTGGTCACGTTGCTCCGCAACTTCGCCCGAGTGCTCCAAGAAACGTCTCATGACGGAGCCCCATTCACTCACCGACCGAACGGTCTCTTGGTTCGCTTCGTGCTGCCCGTCGATGAGTCCGACGCCACGCAGCAGACTCCCGTCGACCACGCTATTGACGTCGCGAAACGCGCCAACGGGCCCACCACCCCTATCCCCATCCTCACTCACGACCCCGCTCTCTCTGCCCTCGCCGTCATCAAAGGTATCGCCACCATCCGCCCCGACCCGCCCCTGATTTACACCGGCCGCCGTGCGGTCAGCCTGAGCGACGAAGCTCTCAAGCATATCGCAGAAGCCGACCACCAGCCTATCACCTTAGCAACTTGGCAACAGCAAATCGACCCCGGATGCGCCAAACTTCAACCCAACGAATTTATCGAAATAAGCAACCCCCCCCAGATGGCAATTTTTCGTCTTCTACGCATGACGAATCCATCGCCCAAAAACCCGAAACCCCTGACCAGCCCGCCTCTGAAGGCCAACCCGAAGACCAGCCCAAGCCAAGGCCTTTTCCCGCCCTCCATCGTTTCGATGCCGCTGCCGGCGTAATCACTCCCCTGAACCATCAGTCTTTCAATCTCCCCAAATGCGAACCAATCCATCCTAAAACCGCCGGTCAACACTTCCTTCTGGAAGCTCTACTGGCCCCTGCCGACGAAATCCCTATCGTAATCGTCCAAGGCGAATTCGGCACCGGTAAGACCTTCCTCAGCGTTGCTGCCGGCTACGACGGCGTCAAATCGAAACGCTACAGCTCCGTAGTCGTCTGCCCGCGCGACTCGCGCCTCGGCGACGACATCGGGGCACTCCCAGGCGACGCCGACGAAAAGACCCGCGCAAAGGCTCTTAGCTTCACTGATAACCTCTACCAGGTTATCGAAATCGCCGAACAAATCCCTGTCACCCCGAAAGCCCACTCCACCGCCAAAGGCAAAATGGAAGAATTCATCCGTGAGTCCGTCGAGTTCGTCCCGCTAGTCGAAATGGGCGGCCGCAGCCTTTCCGAACGCTTCATTATCTATGATGAAGCCCAGGACATGACCCCCAGTCAGGCCCGCGCCCTCGTCACCCGCCTCGCCGACCGCTCAAAGATGGTCGTCATGGGTGACCTCTCCCAGGTCAATAATCCCCGCCTCTCCCGCACCAACAACGGTCTACACTACCTGCTCACCCGCCTCGCCGGCAAATCCTCCGGCATCGCCGTCATCAATCTGGAGCCCAACGAAATTGTTCGCCACTCGCTCCTGCGCGAAATCGCCTCCTATCTATAAACCCGCCGCTTCATAGCAAGCACGAAAGGCCTCTCCCACTCGGGAGAGGCCACTTTTAATCTATCGCTCTCCGCACTTCGTCCGTCGTTTTACATTCCATCAGCTTCGCTCGCAGCTCCGCCGCTCCCGGAAACCCCGCAACATAAATCTTAAAATAATGCTTCAGCGGCTCAAACGGCAGTCCCCGCACCTTCCCGTCCATCCGCAAAGCAAACTCCGGATCCTCACGCATCAATTCCGCCTGCCGCGCCAAATGCTTCATATCTTGCGCATCAAACAAATCCAAATGTAGTTTAAACAATTCCAGTAGCTCCTCCTGTGTTGGCTCATGCTCCGTGAAACAATACGGATTCTCAAACACCCCTCGCCCAATCATATACCCATCCACCCCAGAATATTCTTCCGCCAACTCCCGACATTGCCGCAGATTCTTAATATCTCCATTAATCACCAATCGCGTTTCTGGCGAGATCTCGTCCCTAAGCCGCACAATCTCCGGGATCAATTCATAATGCGCTGGCACCTTCGACATCTCTTTCCGCGTCCTAAGGTGCACCGTCAACGCCGCCGGCTTCTCCCCCAGAAGCACCAGTAGCCACTCTCGAAACTCCTCCGTGTAAGTATAGCCCAACCGCGTCTTCACTGACACCGGCAGCCCCGTCGCTTCCCGCGCCCGCCGCAGACACTCCACCGCCAGCTCCGGCGTCCGGATCATTGCCGCTCCGCCGCCCGCCGCATTCACGTGCCGATCTGGACAGCCCATATTAATATCTAGCCCCGCAAAGCCCAACCCCTCCAATGCTCCAGCCAACTCCGCGAAATGTTCCGGATTTTTGCCCCAAATCTGCGCAATAATCGGCGCGTCCGTCGGCACAACCTCCAGCCGCTCCAATGCATTTTGTCGCCCCTTCTCCGACGCAAAGCTCGAAACATTCGTAAACTCCGTGAAGAACAAATCCGGCCGCCCCGCCTTCGCTACCACCTGCCGAAAAACCACGTCCGTCACCCCCTCCATCGGCGCCAAAGCCGTAAACCCTCGCGGCAACTCCGCCCAAACATTCTCCCCACTCTCCGCCATTTTTACTTTTTTATCTGCTCCTGCACTATTCATTCCCATATTATCGCAAAAAACATCGAAATTGTCAAACCAACCCAATCTCCATCTGCAACACCCAAAAAGCAAACCCCTATAAAACCCACCTTCAATAAACCCTTGCCAAAATCACTTTTTAACATAAAAGTATTGACTTTTTACAAAGTCTATGATACAATAAGAACAATTGAAGCCCTCAGCTTAGCACCTTCCCAAGTTGTTTCTGAAAAATCCCGAAAAATGTTGTAAAAGGAGAAAACATCATGAAAAAAATCTTCCGCGAACTCCATCTGCTCACCTTCACCACCCCCACCATAAGTCTTTTCTATCTGCTCCTGTCGAGCACCGTCGAGATGGCTATCTTCGGCAAAATACGCATAAGATATACCTTCGCGCAAAACAGCCACATAATCGACTCCCTGCTCGAATCGGGCATAGGTATATTCATGGTTTTCCTTGTTGGATTAATCTTTACGGGTCTGCTCCTTATTATCAGCTTTGTGCTCTGTACATCCAAGTGTGTCGAAAATCACACACGCATGGCACCGTGGAGAATAGTTATTGGGTCTATCGTTGCAAACATACCCACCATCTGCGACCGCCTCGTCCCCGCATTTGCCGTCGAAATCAACCCCAATCTCCGCACACATACAAGCATCGCCCTCCATCTTACATTAAGCGACATCTTCACCTTTCTCTGTATCTTAATCACTCTCCTTCGCACCGCCATTTATATTTTCAAAACGCTCGACCAGAAACAACCCTCCGCCCAGGCGCCCGAAAAGTAAAGGGGCGCCTGCCCCTTTTTTATGACTTTTTAACTCTACAAAAACCTAAACTGATCAAACGGATACACCCTGAGCACCGCCGGCCCAATCACCCGACAAAAGGGAATTGTCCCTAGTCCCGACCGAGAATCGAAAGAATGCGCCCCCTCACGGTTATCCCCAGCCACGAACAGTTCACCCTGCGGCACGACGAGATCCACCTCGCCCGAAGTATATTCCTTTGGTCCATCATTTTCGTCCACTCGCGTATCATCATCCGGCGAAAACCCATCCGGATGTTCATCATTATAAACTTTCAAAACCCCATCCTTCACCGTCACTCGCTCACCAGGGAAGGCAATCACCCGCTTAATCAAATACTGGTCCGCCCGCCCCGCCGGCGCCCCGCAAGTCAATGGCCCACTCGCATCACCATTCGCGAACACGATAATCTGCCCCCGTTTTGGTATATATTCCTTCCCAAGGAAATGCGACCATGAAACCGTCAACCGGTTCACAATCACCCGGTTGTCATTGTGTAAAGTATTCTCCATACTCGACCCCACCACG
>CANAUU010000042.1 GCA_947364965.1 uncultured Candidatus Saccharibacteria bacterium
AGATCTACACGTACTGACACACTCTTTCCCTACATGACGCTCTTCCGATCTGGCGCCAAAATCTTTCAACCAAGTTTGGAGAGTTTTCTCAGCCTCATCAGCAGATACAGTAGCAAAGGCGGATTGGTAGTTAATACCGTCAGAATTGGATTCAGTGAAAAGGCGGTCGAGGATCTTGATGGCGTAATTAGTATCAAGGAGATTGGCAGCATGGAAATAGCGCGCGATGAGATCGGAATTCTGGAACTTGGGCGAGCCGTCCGGAAGTTCGATAACATAAATCATTGGCACGGTGTTGTATTTCTCAAAAAAACCCGAGGATTTTTGGTTGCGATAGCTCTGCATACAAATGACGCAGCCGGGGTCAAAGATATCAAGCGCGAGTGGGTTGCCGTCTTCATATTTCGTAGCAAAGGTGTAAGGCTCGACTAGGTAGTCCTCAGCATTCCAGGAATGAAAGCGATCGGGGATGTTGGCAAAAATCTCACCCCATTCGCTGAACCAGCGACCAGTCCATTCGAGCGGATTGGTCGGTTCGGCAGCATCAATACCGCAAACTTCGGCGCCGAGAGCACAACTGGCAGGCTGGGAAACATTGCAAGTACCAAAAACCCAGAGTGCGAGGATAGCCTTCACGGCTTCAACTAGAGACCAGACGGTGATGACAATGATGAGGACCGCGCTAACCTCAATAGCAACACCGAGCGGTTTGACCCACTTCGGGTGTTTGAGGACAACTTTAGAGAGAAGAGTATTCTTGACGTCGTCTTTGAAATTAGTTTCGCATTTTTGGAGGGTGACTTTTTTGCCGACACAACCCCAAGACTTTTTGAAAACGGCCCAGTATTTTTTACCAATGTCGCGGCGGAAAATGCTGAGGAAGGCAACAAAAATACCAACCAAACAGAGGATAATGAATGCAGCAATACAAACCATAAAATAATTATAGCATACTCTAGGCGACGTGGCTTAGGGCTATTCTTCGTCTTGGTCGTCATCATCATCGTCGTCGGAAATGATGGCGAGGTGAGCTTCTTCGAGCTGCTTATCATCAACGAAGGAAGGTGAGCTCATCATGAGATCGACGCCAGAGCCGTTTTTCGGGAAGGCGACGATGTCGCGAATGTTGGTAATTCCTTCGAGCACCATGAACATACGATCGATACCGAAGGCGCAGCCAGCGTGGGGAGGGGCGCCGAATTTAAAGGCGTTTAGCATACCGCCGAAACGTTCAGCGACGTACTTTTCGTCATAACCGAGAATACCAAAAACTTCGTACATGATTTCTGGGTTATAGTTGCGGACAGCACCGGAACAGATTTCGTAGCCGTTCATCACCATGTCGTATTGGTCGGCGACAATATCCAATTTATTTTCGGTGTTGCGGAGGGTTTCGAGGCCACCTTTTGGCAGAGAGAAGGGGTTGTGGCCGAAGTCGAGCTTATTTGCGCCGTCATCCCATTCGTAGAACGGGAAGTCAACAATCCAGCAAAGGGCGATTTTATTGTCATCTTTCAAACCGAGCGCGTCAGCAAAGGCAATGCGCATAGCGCCGAGGACTTTATTGACTTTCTTGCGCTCGTCAGCGCCGAAGAAGACAGCGTCGCCGTCTTTCGCGCCGGTGAGTTGCTGGATTGCGGCGATCTCCTCGTCTTTGAGGAACTTAGCAATTGGGCTACGGACGCTACCGTTTTCATAGAGAATGTAGGCAAGACCGCCAGCGCCGTTTTTGCGGGCAAGGGCGGTGAATTCGTCGATTTGCTTACGGGTGAAGCTAGCGCCGCCGGGGACGCAAATGGCTTTGACGCAAGGGGTCTGGAAAACTTTGAACTCAACGTCTTTCAGGGCGTCGGTAAGGTCTATAAGTTCGAGACCATAGCGAAGATCAGGCTTGTCAGTACCGTAGGTTTCCATAGCCTCTTCGTATGAAATGCGGCGGACTTCGGGGGTAATAAGCTCTTTACCGGCGAATTTCGTGGCGAGGTCTTTGATGAGTGGCTCAACGGTCTGGCGAACGGTTTCGCCATCATCAACGAAGGACATTTCGCAGTCGAGCTGATAGAAGTCGCCATAAAGACGGTCAGCGCGCGGGTCTTCGTCGCGGAAGCAGGGGGCGATTTGGTAATAGCGCGGGATACCGCCAACCATCAATAGTTGTTTGAACTGTTGCGGAGCCTGAGGGAGAGCGTAGAATTGACCAGGATGAAGGCGGGATGGGACGAGAAAATCGCGGGCGCCTTCCGGAGAGGAGTTAGCAAGGATTGGGGTGGTAATTTCAATGAAATCATGTTCATCCATGTAGCGGCGCATGAAACGATAATACTCGGCGCGGCGTTCGAGCATATGAAGCATCGACGGGCGGCGCAGGTCGAGGAAACGATATTTCAAGCGCAGCTCCTCGCCAGAAGCGTCGCCTTCGTCATGAGTGTTGACCGGGAGCGGTTCGGAGCGGTTCACAAGTTCGAGTTTATCGACGACAATTTCGAGGTCGCCGGTTTCAATGTTGGGGTTTTTGAGTTCGGGGGCACGTTCGCGGACAAGACCTTCGGCAGAGATGACGAATTCATCGCGCAAAGATTCGGCAGTTTTGAAAGCGTCGACAACCTCTGGAGTAATGACAAGTTGAATAATTCCCTTGTGGTCGCGGAGGTCGATAAAGATAAGGCCGCCATGATCGCGGCGCGAATTGACCCAGCCAGCCACGTAGACTTTTTTGCCAATTTCAGTTTTTAGTTGTGTCGATAAGCTTCTCATAGAGATTATTATAGCATAAATCTTCGGTTTATACTATAATTGCCCTCGCACTCGGTTCACTATAACAAAAAGGAACAGCCATATTGTAAAATGTAGTTAGCAAACAACTAATAATTACAAGAAAGGACTGTTCCTATGAATAGTTTAGCAGATTTGCCTCTGGGGTGGAAGCATTGAAAAAGCTGACGTCAGGAAAATGACGCTTTATACTTCCATTGTAGCACACTTTGCGAAAAATGTCAAGGTGTGCGGTTTTTGGTGGCTTTGTTGACTGCCCAATATTCGACGTCGACGAAACGGTCAGTTGCGTAGACAAGGCGGTCATCTTCGGAGAAAGCGCGGACGTTTTTGTTGAAATAATAGACAAGGCTGGACTGGTAAATACCGATGGCAGGAACGTCGTTGACCCAGCGGTTGAGGAAGGTCTCGTATTTCTGGATGCGGGCAGATTCATCCATGGAAGTGCGGGCGCCAAGAATGAGGTCATCGACGAGAGCGTTGGCGTAATTGGAGAGGTTGAGACCAGTGGCGGAGGCTTGCGAAGAGTGATAGTAGGCGAAAAGATCCGGATCGGCGCCGAGCTCGACTTCGTAGAGCAAGATGTCGTAATTACGCTGGCGGATGACGTTGACGAAAAACTCCTGACCAGGGTTGGAGATGTCTAGATCAACGTTGAAACCGAGGTTTTCGAGCTGGGTTTTTAGCATAGCAGCGAGTTCTGGGAAATAACCGGAGTTGGTCGTAGCGAGGCGAATAGTGCGACCGGTGAGACCGGCATCGGCGATGGTGGCTTTGGCGGATTCGAGGTTATATTCAGGGAGAGCAGGATATTCGCTGAGTTCTATTTCGGATTTCAAAATTGGATAGTTCAACGGGTATTCATCGCCCAAGACAGAGCGAACGGCGGACATGTCGATGCCGCGCTGAATAGCCTGACGAATGGAGACATTGTTGAGGAGCGGGCTAGTCGTGTTTAGGAAGGCGAAGACGCCGCTGGCGATGGCGGTTTGTTTTTCGTAGATGAGGTCGGAGGAGAGTTGGTCGCGATAAACGGCAGAAAGCTCGGCAGTGGCGGTGACATCGCTGGAAGAGATGGCGCGGACGATTTCATCGGCACTAGAGTAAGTGTGGATGGCGAAACTGCTCAACATCGGCTTAGCTTTGTAATAATAGTCATTAGCGGCAAGGTAAACAATGCGTTCGCCATCTCCGGAAACACTCTGCATGGCGTTGAAGGTGAAAGCGCCGCTCGTGACAGGGTTAGTGCTGAAGTTGTGTTCGAGAAGTTGACCCGGGGCAACATCAGCAAGGATGTGCGAGGGGAGGATGGGGATGTTTAGAGTCGCATCAAAGTCGGCATAGGCGGAAGGGAGGGCAAAAACGAGGGTTTCACCAACGCGCTCAACAGTGACACCGGAGAAATTGGAGGAGAATGAGGTATTGATGGTAGGGTCCTTGGTCAGGTTGACGGTGTAGAGGACGTCATCGAGGGTGATTGGTTCCCCGTCAGACCACTTCAGCCCGTCTTTCAGAGTGACGGTCCAGACTTTACCGGTGTTGTCAGGCGTGATTGAGGCGGCGAGTCCAAGACCGACATGACCGGAGTAGTCGATGGTTGAGAGAGTGGAGAAAAGCAGCTTTGAGAGGACCTTCTCACTGGTCGTGGTGGCAAAAAGCGGGTTCAGAGAATTGACATTACCAATGGTAGCTTCGATGTAGGTGCCGCCGTCGACGTAGGCCTGGACGGAGTAGGATTGAGTATACCAGAAGGCTTGGGTTAGGGCAAGCGAGGTGATGACGATGATAAGCAGACACCATTCAAGGATAAGAAGACGCACACGGCGCGCGTGAGGGAGGCGTTTGATGAGGTTTTCTTGGATGTGTTCCTGAGTCTCTTCCTTGGCGCGCTCGGAAAAAACTTCCCAGCGTTTCGCTAGTTTTTGCCCACGCTTTTTGGTAGTAGGTTTCATGGTCTAGTTATTCTACCCTTACACCTTTAGCTTTCTACGCTGTTGGGATTAATAATAGTGCCAGAATCGACAAGACGAAAACCACAACACAGACGACCGTTGCATTAAAAAGCGAACGTTCAAGACCGCGACGAGTCGTGTAAAGCTCGCCAGAGCTACCAAAACCAGCGCCCAAGGACGCGCCGCGCTGTTGCAAGAGAATTAGCAAAATCGACAAAGCGGCAGAAACGAACGTAATACTCTCTAATAGTGTTCCCAAATTCATGTTCTTATTATACTCCCCTGTCTTATGAAAATCAAGGTCGGATTATGACGTTTGAAGATTGAACTTGCTGAGCTCGTGGATGTCAATGGTTAGTTGATAAGGAAGTTCATGACGGCGTTGATGATGCTCATGATGATGCTGGAGAGAACGGCGCCCCAGACATCCATTTCAACGCCGGGAAGGAGGTAGATGGTAAGAATGACCATGATGATGTTGATAATGATGGTCGAAAGACCCATAGTTAGGATAGCGAGCGGGAGGGCAAGCATTTTGACGAGAGGTTTGATGATGGAATTGATAAGGGAGAAGATGAGGCCAGCGACCGCAAAGAGCACCCAGGCGTATTTATAAATTGAGGAGCTATCTGGGTTGATGGTGCCGAGCCAAGTAATACAAAAATACATGCCGATACTCGAAGCGAGCCAGCGCAAAATGAAGGCAAAAATTTGTCGTTTAATCATGTATATATTATATCATACTTCGTATGTATAATTTCGCCACTCGGAAAAGGAAAATATTTTCCTTTTCTCTCGTTGGCTTATTATATCATAGAACTTCGTTCTAGAAATAATGACGTCGGCTCGGAAGAAATATGAAATCTGTTGTTGGTGCTGGGAATTATTTGAGCATATTTTTGCGTTTTAAGAGAGAATGGTAGGTAATAGCAAAACGGTGGGCTTCGTCATCGATGCGAGCGATGAGCTTGGCGACGTGCGAATCGGGCGGGAGGAGGAGAGCCCTAGCGTCGGAGCGACTTGAGATTTCGGGGATGACGATGCGGACGGCAGCATTGCGAGTATGGTCGCCGGATTTATCTCGACCGATAACGGAAATATGGTGAGCATCCAAGAGGTCTTTAACGGCATTAACCTGGCCGATGCCACCATCAAGGATGACGAGGTCCGGGAAAGGCCACTCTTGATGTTTGAGCCGACGCTCGAGTACTTCACGAAGGTTCGCTGTGTCGTCATTGGTCTGGCGACGAAGCTTGAACTTCCGATATTCGGAACGATCGGAAGCACCGTTGGTGAAAACCACCATTGAACCAACGACATTAGTCCCAGATTGGTGAGAAATATCATAGCCTTCGATGCGCTTGGGGGGCTCGGGGAGGCGCAGTACGGCTTGGAGGTCAGTTAGGGCATGATCAGAAGAGATATCGAGAAATTCTTTGTCGGAAAAGACGATTTTTTTCTGTAGCTCTTTAAGTCCAAACAACTGTTTGCGTGCCTCGGCGGCTTCCTCAAAATTCTCGGCTTTGGCGGCGTCAAACATTTGTTTTTCGAGCTCTTTAAGGAGCTTATGCCGACCACCTTCAAGGTATAAAATGAGCTTGCGGAGATTTTTCTTATAGTCTTTCGGGGTGGTTTTGCCAACTTCGATGCCCGGCGTTAGACCAAGATCGGTATTGAGAGTTTTCTTGCCGTCGTAAGGCTTATCGTAATATGGAAAAACTTTGCGCAGGATGCGTAGGGCTTTCTCAACAGAGCTCTTGCCGTAAAATGGTCCGACGTAGGTCGCTTTATCATCTTGAGGTGTGCGAGTAAAGCTGACGTAGGGGACTTCGGATTTCATATCAATACGAACGTAGGAAACGGTCTTGTCATCACGAAGCAGAATATTCCATTTCGGCATATAACGTTTAATCATTTCTGACTCGAGAAAAAGAGCGTCCATTTCGGTATCAACAACAATCCAATCAGTATCGGCGATTTCGCGCACGAGAGCTTCGGTCTTAGGGTCTTTTTTTGTATGGTGGAAATATTGGCGGACGCGGTTTTTGAGGACGGCAGCCTTGCCAACATAGATAATCTCGTTGTCAGAGTTTTTATGAAAATAGACTCCCGGAGAGGCAGGAAGGGTTTTTAGCTTCTGCAAAAGTTTCTCACGCATAGCGGGAGTGACAGAGGGGTCGAGGTCGTAGGTAGAGGAGGGTGTTGTGTTATTTGACATAATACGTATTATAACATATTTATAAGGTATTTCTGTATGTATACAAATGTACTCCTGATAAACGAAAAGCCACCCGTCGGGGTGGCTTACTCGTATAATTTGGCACCTTGCTAGTTTCCCGCTTGTGGCAGTATAATCGCCGCTACTGGGCTTGACTTCTGTGTTCGGAATGGGAACAGGTATTTCCCCAGCGCTATGGGCACCAAGATGAACGCTCTCGCTTTCTTATCGCGCGCCGTTTTGACTGGCTTTGCGACGCTAAAAGCGCTGTGTTCTCGATGTCCATATTAGCTTGGCTAGTTGGTGAGAAATTGTAAAACTTCTTTCGGTATCCCTTGTTAATCTTTATAGATTAAATCAAACACCGATTGTTAGTTAAGTATATCAGATTATCCTGGTTCTTGTCAATAACTTTCCGAGAGAATGTTATGACACAAACCCGATAATCTGAGCATAAAAAGGCAATGGACCTATTAGTACGCTTCGGCTCCACACGTTGCCATGCTTCCACCTTGCGCCTATCAACCAGATCATCTCTCTGGAGTCTCCATAGGGAATTCTTATCTTGGAGTGGGCTTCGCGCTTAATATGCTTTCAGCGTTTATCTCTTCCGAACATAGCTACTCGGCAATGCAGCAGGTGGTCACAACCGATACACTAGAGGTTCGTTCACCTCGGTCCTCTCGTACTAGAGGCAAATCTCCTCAAAATTCCTAACGATCATGCCGGATATAAACCGAACTGTCTCACGACGTTCTGAACCCAGCTCGCGTACCACTTTAACCGGCGAACAGCCGGACCCTTGGAAGGTGCTCCCCCTCCAGGATGTGATGAGCCGACATCGAGGTGCCAAACCGCGCCGTCTATGTGAACTATTGGGCGCGATCAGCCTGTTATCCCCAGGGTAACTTTTATCCGTGTGCGCTGTCTTTCCCACGTAAATTGAACCGAAGTTCTATACAGCGGGTCATTTGCTCCCACTTTCGTGTCTGATTGGGTTGTAGCCCTCACAGTCAAGCTGGCTTTTGCGCATACACTATCACTACGATTTCCGTCCGTAGTTAGCCAACCTTTGAACGCCTCCGCTACTCTTTAGGAGGCAACCGCCCCAGTTAAACTACCCGCCATGCACGGTCCGCTTGGCAGTTAATGTCAAGCGTGAGATTACTAAAACACTCAGGGTGGTATTTCACCTACGACTCCACAAATACTGGCGTATCTGCTTCAAAGTCTTCCACCTATGCTACACAAAATGTCCCAATAATCAATGC